>NZ_JBEYKR010000250.1:0-6061 GCF_040703535.1 Streptomyces sp. NPDC007346 | reverse complement strand
GTGACCCGGGGCCCCGGCGCCGGGGCGTCGTCCGGCCCCGGCGGCCCCGGCGGCGGTCAGCGGTGCATCGGCGCCGGCCCCGGACCGGCACGGCTCAGACCGCGTCGGCCAGGAGCAGCGAGTGGATGCGGTCCGGGGCGCCGGGGCGGGCGTAGTACCAGCCCTGGGCGGTGTCGCAGCCGATACGGCGCAGCTGCTCGGCCTGGGCCCCCGTCTCCACGCCCTCCACCGTGACGGCCAGCTCCAGGCTGTGGGCCAGCGAGACGATCCCCTCGACGATCTTCAGGTCGACCGGGTCGGCCGGGTGCTGCTGCATGCCCCGGGTGAAGGAACGGTCCAGCTTGAGGACGCTCACCGGCAGCCGCCGCAGGTTCGCCAGGTTCGAGTAGCCCGTGCCGAAGTCGTCGAGCGCGATGTCGACGCCCATCTCCGCGAGCTGCCGCAGCGGCTTGAGGAGATCGTCGTCGGCGCCGATCAGGGCGGACTCGGTCACCTCCAGGCAGAGCGCTCCGGGTTCCAGACCGGACCGTTCCAGCACGTCGACCGTCTCGGCGACCAGCCGGGGGTGGTGCAGCTGGGTCGGCGAGAGGTTGACGTTGATCCGCAGCGGACCGCCGTCGCTGTGCCGCTCCTTCCAGAAGTTGGCCTGCCGGACGGACTCCTCCAGCACCCAGCGCCCCAGCGGCACGATCAGCCCGGTGTGCTCGGCGAGCGGGATGAACCGGTCGGGGCCGAGCACCCCGTGCTGCGGATGGCACCACCGTACGAGCGCCTCGGCGCCGTGCACGGTGCCGTCGCCCAGGTGGACGAGCGGCTGGTACTCGATGAAGAACTCGCCCCGGTCCAGCGCTGCGGGCAGCGCGGTAGTGAGCCCGTGGCGGGTGATGGCGCGGGCGTCGGCCTCGGCGTCGGCGAGTTCGAAGCGGTTGCCGCCCGCCGCCTTGGCCCGGTACATGGTGATGTCGGCGCTGCGCAGCACCTCGGCGGCGCTGCGCTCCCCGGCGGCCCCCTCGACGACGCCGATCGAGCCGCGCACGGTGAGTTCGCGGCCGTCCAGCCGGATCGGGGACGCCAGCACGTTGAGGATGCGCCCGGCCAGCTCGTCCACCGCGTCGGCGGTCCCCGGGCCGGTGGTCAGGGCCACGAACTCGTCGCCGCCGAGCCGGGCGACCATCTCGCCCTGTGCGGTGGCGCAGCTCTGCAGCCGGTCGGCGACCTCGACCAGGAGCCGGTCGCCGGCCGCGTGGCCGAGGCTGTCGTTGATGGCCTTGAAGCCGTCGAGGTCCAGGTAGCAGAGGCCGTATCGGGCGCCGTCCCGGGCGGAGAGCACCTTCTCCAGACGCTCGAAGAACAGGGTCCGGTTGGGCAGTCCGGTGAGCGCGTCGTGGGTGGCCTCGTAGCGCAGCCGCAGGTTGAGCAGGCGGCGCTCGGTGGTGTCCTCCATGAGCGCGAGCTGGTACTGGGGGCGGCCCTCGGGATCGCGCAGCAGCGAGACGGTGAGGTTGGTCCACAGGACCGTGCCGTCGTTGCGGTAGTACGCCTTCTCCACCCGGTAGTGGTCGCGCTCCCCCCGTACCAGCTCGTTGTAGAACTTCCACACCTGCGGCGAGTCCTCGGGGTGGGCCCACTCGTTCAGCTTGTGGCTGCGGACGTGGTGCTCCAGGCCGCCGAACATCTTGGTGAGCGTGTCGTTGATCTCCAGGATGTTGCCGTCCAGGTCGGCGATGCCGATGCCGACGGCGGCGCCCTTGAAGACCGCGCGGAAGCGGGCCTCGGTGGCGTGGAGGGCCTGCTCGGCATCCGAGCGGGCGGTGAGCGCCGAGCGGGCGATGGCCTCCTGCTCGGCGAGGGTCCGCTCGCGCAGGGCCTGGGAGAAGCCGGAGGCGAGGGTGTGCTGGACGCGGGCGCACCGGGCGCGGGCGTCCTCGGTGGACAGTTCGCCGGGGCCGTTGCCGCCGCAGTACAGCACGAGGTAGGAGTCGACGACGCCGAGCGTGGAGCTCAGCGCGTCCGGGTCGGTGCAGTGCGCGTCGACCAGCGCCGCACCGATCCGGGCGGCCGGCGAGGCGTCGAACGGGTGGGCGTGCAGGGTGAGGCTGAGCTCACGGGCCAGCGGCAGCAGGTGCTGCTCGAACTCCGGGCGGGTCAGGGAGGTGGCCGTCAGAGGGAAGAGGGCCCGGCTCCAGATCGTGGCGAATCTCCGTAGCCGGCCTTCCGGCCCGTCCGGTTCCGCGTCCTGCTCGCCGGAGGCCTGGGCGGGAATGCTCACGCCTTACGCCCAACCCCTGCGAAGCCCGAGAAGGCGTACGGGTCTTCCTGTTCCGGCGCCTGAGGGCTCTCCGGCCGCCACTTCGGCATCGACACGAGGCCGGGCTCGACCATCTCGTACCCCTCGAAGAACGCGCCGATCTCCTCACGGGTGCGCATGACGAGCGGGTTGCGGATGTTCCGGTAGACCCCGACGGTGCCGTCCGCCTCCTCCCTGGAGAGCGGGATGCCCTCGTACGAGGCGTGGGTCAGGACGATCAGGCTGCCGGGCGCGAGCGCCTCGCGCAGTTCGGCGACCGCCGCACGCGGTTCGTCGGCGTCCTCGATGAAGTGGAGCACCGCGACGAGCAGGAGCGCCACCGGGCGGTTCAGGTCGAGCAGCCCGGTGACCTCCGGATCGGCCAGGATCGCCTCGGGCCGGCGCAGGTCGGCGGCGGCGATGACCGCGCGGTCGTTGCCCTCCAGTACCGCCCGGCTGTGCGCGACGGCGACCGGGTCGTGGTCGACGTAGGCCACCTTGGCCCGGGGGTCGGCGGCCTGGGCGACCTCGTGGACGTTGCCGAAGGTCGGGATGCCGGAGCCGATGTCCAGGAACTGATCGATCCCCGCGTCGACCGCGTACCGCACGGCCCGGCGCATAAAGGCCCGATTGGCCTGCATGATCTTGGGAAGGCCCGGCAGGAACTCCATGGCCTTCCGCGCGGCTTCCCGGTCCACCTCGAAATTGTGCGATCCGCCCAGATAGAAGTCGTACATGCGGGACACGCTCGGCACCGAGATATCTATGCCTTGCGGTGCCCAGGCGGGACGCTCCATCGATGTCTCCAACAAGTCGCCACGGCGATCCGGCCATGTTCATGGTCAGTGTTGACCAGAGGCTACTGATCGACCGCCAAGAGAGCGAGCGGAAACGGAAATTAGCGATCCGTTATTGGTCACACTCCGGTGGCAACAACGGCCGGTCCGTCGCTGCGCGTACACATGCGGCGACGGACCGGCACTTCACTCGCCGATTCCCGGTGGTTCGGGGCCACTTGGGGGCTACTGGGCGGTTACTTCGAGGCTCCGGCCGGGCGGGAGTGCGCACCATGTACCGCCGACCCCCCGGCCGCTGACGTTCCGTCGGCTTCTCGCCGCGGCGGACGTAGGGACCGGCCGGCAGTCGATGGTCTGCCGCTTGACGCCGTCGGGCGGTCGAAAGTGACAAATCCCTTCTTCGTCACGCCTTCCACCGAGTTTTTGGACATGGGGGTGACAACCGGCCACTTCTTGAGACAGTCTCCGGTGCGGGCCGTGTTCATCGGCCATGCGGAGTCCTTGATGAACCGGTAAACCGTCATACCGCGCTCGTCCACCACGATGTCACCGAGTTCCGGGGCCTTGCGGACCGAAATCCCGGCCGCGTCGGCCGGTTCGATGACGGCCGCGCCGTCGGTGGCCGGGCGCCTGGCGGGCCGTCAACCGTGCGCAAACATGAACGGCTCATTGTCCCACCATCAGGCGAATCCACCGCGGAGTCGCGCGTGTCGCGACACGGCGTGAATCATGCTCCCGGTCGTGTACGGATCCCGCATCGGGCGGCTCTCGACAGCCGCCGCACTCGTCTGGCTGATAGCCGTACCGCAGCCCGCGACCGCCGACGCGTGCGCGGTGGCCACCATCGGGCAGGGCGACGGCAGCACCTCGGTCGCCGTGGCGGGCAGCGGAAAATGCGCGGCGTTCACCACACCGGAGCCGCCGCCTCCGCCACCCCCGGAGCCACCGCCCCCGCCTCCTCCGCCTCCTCCGCCCCCGTCCCCACCACCGGTACCGGAGCCGCCGCCTCCACCCCCACCTCCGCCGCCCTCGCCTCCCCCGGCGCCGGCACCACCGCCTCCTCCCCCTCCGCCACCACCCCCGCCGCCACCTCCGCCGCAGGCCGCGCCCACGCCCAAGCCCGCACCCGCGCCCGCACCTGCGCCTGCGCCTGCGCCGAAACCGTCACCGCTCCCCTCGGTGCGGCCCGAGCCCCGGCCCGTGGCGCTTCCGGCGTACCGCAAAACGACCCGCAAGGAGCCACGGAGCAGGCCCTCCCTGGTGTCCACGACCCTGCTGATCATCGCTCCGGCGGTGTTCGCCGTCGCCGTGCTGCGGCCCCGATCGTCCCGCTGACGAGGAGATATCCATGTCCGAATGGCTCGTCCTGAGCATTGCCATGGCGTCGGCCTGTGCGGTCGTGCTCACCATCGCGGTGCTCAACAACCGCCGGATCGCCGATGACGACGATCCGTCCGAGACGCCCGACGTCATCGAGTACATGACGATGATGATCGGCGTGGTCTACGCGATCGTGCTGGGTCTGGCCATCGCCGGGGTCTGGGAGGGCCGCAGCGCCGCCCAGGAGTCCGTACGGCTGGAGGCGCAGGCGCTGCACGAGGTGCAGGCGCGCTCCTCCGTCTACCCGGCCGAGGTCCGCGACCGTATCCGCGCGGATGTCGACGCGTACGTCGCCCACGTCATCAACGACGAGTGGCAGGTGATGTCCGATCGGGGCACGCTGACCGAACGCGGCACGGAGCTGCTGGACCGGGTGCGGGCCGACGTCACCGAGTACGAGCCCCAGACCGAACTGGAGGGACAGGCCTACCAGCCGCTGGTGGACCAGGTGGCGGCGGCGGACGACGCCCGCTCCTCACGGGGGCAGAACGCGGGGGCGACGATGCCCGGGGTGGTGTGGTTCGGGCTGATCATCGGGGCGCTGGTGACGGTCGGGCTGATCTTCACCCTCCAGATCCGCAGAACGTTCCGGGAACTGCTGCTGGCGGGGCTCTTCAGTGTGCTGATCGCGTTCCTGCTCTTCCTGATCTGGGACTTCGACGCGCCCTTCGGCCGGGGTATCTCGGCCACCGCCGAACCGTTCTTCGACCTGTTCCCGGAGGCCACCCGCTGACGCCCCGCCCCCGGTCGGTGAGCCCCTCGGAAGTCCCCGCGGGTGCGCCGGCCGGGGGACGTGACTGACCCATTCGCCGGACCCCGATAGCGGTCGGTGCGTACCGCTCCTAGCGTGTCGGGCATCGAGGTGCATTTTTCCTGCTATGTGGAAATTCATTCCGCATGCTGCCCCTCGGGGAACCCGGAGGATCCACCATGCGCGCGATACGTGTCGCACCCCTCGCACTCCTGGGCGCCACCGCCCTCGCCCTGTTGGCCCCGCCCGCCGCCCATGCCGCGCCGGACGGGGCCATCAACACGTTCAACCCGACGATCACCCCCTCGGTCATCTCGCCGGGCGGCCGGGTGACCCTCGGCGGCGGCGGGTGCACCGGCGAGACGACCATCACCTCGGGCATCTTCGACACGACCGTCATCCCGAGCGGCAGCACCACGGCCACCGCCACCGTCGACACGGACGCCCGGCGGGGCGCGGTCTACGCGGTGACGTTCTCCTGCGGCTCCACCGGCACCACCCGCAACGTCAACCTGACCATCACCGCCGGACCCGCCGTCACCCCGGTGCCCACGACCGCACCGACCACAGCCCCGACCGTCAGCTCCACGGCCCTCGCGCCGAGCGGGGTGCGCGGCGGCCTCGGCGGCGGCTCCGGCACCATGGACACGGTGGAGGTCGCGGGAGGCGCGGCCCTCGTGCTCACGGCCGCCACCGGCGCCCTGTACTTCGTCCGCCGCCGCGGCGCCGGCCGCCGGCACTGACGGCGCATGCTACCTGACTATGGATACCCTGGGCGCGCTGGTGTTCGGTATCGTCATCGTCAACGCGATCCGCTCGCGTGGCGTCGACTCGCCGCAACTGATC
>NZ_JBEYKR010000249.1:0-6185 GCF_040703535.1 Streptomyces sp. NPDC007346 | reverse complement strand
CTCCTTGCCCCACCATACCCCCCGTCCCTCCGGGCCGCATCACGGCGGGGGCCGGGCGCCGGTCCGCCGCGCCGGGACCTCTCCGTGCCCCGTGCGGCGTCTCGTCCGGGCGCGGGCGCGGGCGCGGCTCAGGCCCGTCCGGCGACCCGCCGGACGAAACGCGACAGGCGGTCGGGGCCCCGGGAGGCGATGGCCGCCGCGCCGGTGGTGCGGCGCGGCCTGCGCACCACCTCCCCGCCGCAGTTGGGGCACCCGTCGGTGAAGCCCGCCCGGCAGGAGGGGCACCAGGTGCACTCGTAACTACAGATGTACGCCTCGGCCGCCGGGCCGAGCGGGGACGTGCACTTCATGCACCGGGGACGCATCTTCAGCATGGTCCGATCACCCTCACCCTTCGTGCCGCCGGCGCACCGGCAGTCGTTTCCGTCAGCAGAAGATCGCCCCGGTCCGGAACTCGACGCGGGACGGTGCGCGGTCCGGCCGCGGGGGGCCGGACCGTCACCGAAGGGCGATCCGTTTGATCAGGCGCTCCAGGCGGGGGACGTCCCGCTTGCCCCTGGCGTACGTCTGGATGGCCAGCGGCGCCCGGAACAGGCGGCGGGCCACCGCCTGCGGCGCGGCGAACTCCCGCAGCCCGTCGGCACCGTGGATGCGCCCGTAGCCGGATTTCCCGCGCCCGCCGAACGGCAGCGCGCCCACCGCCGGAAAGGTGAGCACATCGTTGACGCTGACCATGCCGGTGCGCAGCGTCCTGGCCAGCCGGACCGCGCCCCGCCCGGCGAAGACCGCGCCGCCGAGCCCGTACTCACTGCGGTTGGCCCGCTCCACGCCCTCGGCCGCGTCCCTGACCCGGTTGACGACCAGGACCGGTCCGAAGGTCTCCTCGCGCACCGCGGCCGACTCCTCCGGCACGTCGGCCAGGACCACCGGCCCGCGCACATAGGGCGGTTGTACGGATTCGGGGCCGCCGACCACCGCCCGGCCGCCGTCGGCGAGCGCTTGCTCGACATGCCGGAGGATCACGTCGAGCTGTCCCGGCATGGTCACGGGCCCGTAGTCCTCGCCCGCCCGGATCTCCCGGGCCCGTTCGGTGAGCCGGGCCAGGAACCGGTCGTGGACGGCGTCCGCGACGTAGACCCGCTCGATCCCGGCACACGACTGGCCGGCGTTGCTGCAACCGGCCCAGAGCGCCGCCTCCACCGCGGCGTTCACGTCGGCGTCCTCGGCGACCACCAGGGCGTCCTTGCCGCCCAGCTCCATCAGCACCGGAGTGAGGGTGGGCGCGCAGGCCGCCAGGATCCTGGCCCCCGTCGCGGGCGAGCCGGTGAAGGCCACCTTGTCGACGCCGGCCCGGCACAGCGCGGCCCCGGTCTCCCCGGTGCCGACGGCCAGTTGCAGCACCGGCGGGCCGGGGACCGCCTCGGCGAAGGTGTCGACCAGCCACTTCCCGCACGCGGGGGTGTACTCGCTGGGCTTGAACACCACGGTGTTCCCGGCGGCCAGCGCGTAGGCGATGGAGCCGATCGGGGTGTGCACCGGGTAGTTCCAGGGGCCGATCACCCCGACGACACCGTAGGGCCGGTACTCGACGGTGCTGGCCTGGTTGAGCATGAGGAGCCCGGAGAACACCCGCCGTCTGCCCAGCACCCGGGAGGCGTGCCCGGCGGCCCAGCCCACATGCTCCAGCGCCGCCGCCAGCTCGACCACGGCGTCCGCCCGGACCTTGCCGTTCTCCCGCTGGAGCAGGTCGATCACCTCATCGAGGCGTCGGGCCATCACCCGCCGCCAGGCGAGCAGCGCTCGGCGGCGCCCGCCGTGCCCCAGCCCCTCCCACCAGGGCGCGGCCTCCCTGGCCCGCGCCACCTTCGTACGTACCGCCTCTTCGTCGTCCGTCGGCAGCACGGCGATCGTCTCACCGCTCACCGGGTCGACGGACAGCAGCTCGCCCGCCGGTCCTCGAGGCGGTCCCCCAGGGGCGGCGGCCCGGGGGCCGGTCGCGGAACCTGTCATGGAGCTCTCCTGATCGGCGGCTGGACGTGCACGGCGGCAGGCGTTCTACGAGTCACCCCGTGTGGCGCCAACCCTACCGAAGAACGAAACGACTCGTCCTGCGATCGTAAGATTCGAACGCCTGGGAGCTTCGAACACCCGGTGGCGGACCGGCACAGGACGGCGCGGACCGGCACGGGACGGCACAGGACGGCACGGCATCGCGAGGGCCGTACCGGTCTCCGGTCTGCGGTCTGCGGTCTCCGCCCTCCGCCCTCCGCTCTCCGCTCTCCGCTCTCCGCTCTCCGCCGGAGGTTCAGCCGGCCGCGGCGAGCACCAGCGGCAGGACCGGTCCGCTGCCTCCTCGGCGGAGCAGGCGGGCGGCGACCGCGAGGGTCCAGCCGGATTCGGTGGAGTCGTCCACGAGCAGGACGGGGCCCGGATCCCGGGCCAGGGCGTCGGCCAGCCCCTCGGGGAGGGCGAAGGCTCCCGACAGGGCCCTCAGCCGCTGGGCGGAGTTGCTGCGGCGGGCGGCGTGCGCGTCGCTCTGCCCGGTGTACGTCAGCGTCCCGAGGAGCGGGAGCCGGCCGACGGCCGCGATGCCCTGGGCGAGGGAGCCGACCAGGTGCGGGCGGCTCAGCGACGGCACCGCGACGACTCCCACCGGCCGGGGCAGGGCGTCCGGGGCGCCCGACGCCCAGCCGCCCGGTGAGCGCGCCCAGTCGGCGAGGACCGCGACCACGGCCTTCAGGACGTCGTCGGGAACGGGCCCGTCCGGGGCGTTCGCGTCCAGCAGGGGACGCAGCCGGTTGCCCCAGCCGATGTCGGACAGCCGTCCCAACGCGCGCCCGGTGGAGCACTGTTCGCCGGCCGGGATACGCCCCTTGAGGTCGATGCCCAGTGCGGGCATCCCCGTGGGCCACATCCGGCGCGGCTCGATCTCCACTCCGGGGCGGTCCAGCTCCTTGGCCGCTCCGGTCAGCGCCTCCGCCGAAACGGAGGAATCGGTCCAGGGGCCCGCGCAGTTGTCGCAGCGGCCGCAGGGGGCCGCCCCCTCGTCGTCCAGCTGGCGGCGCAGGAACTCCATCCGGCACCGGTCCGTGCTCGCGTAGTCGCGCATGGCCTGCTGCTCGGCCTTGCGCTGCTTGGCCACCCAGGCGTACCGCTCGGTGTCGTACACCCAGTCGGCGCCCGTGGCGATCCAGCCGCCCTTGACCCGCTTGACCGCGCCGTCGACGTCCAGCACCTTCAGCATCGACTCCAGCCGGCTGCGCCGAAGATCCACCGCCGCCTCCAGGGCGGGCACGGACAGTGGCCGTCCCGCGTCGGCGAGGGCCGAGAGGGTCTGGCGGACCTGCTCCTCGGGCGGGAAGGCGGTGTCGGCGAAGTACCTCCAGATGGCCTCGTCCTCCTTGCCCGGCAGCAGCAGCACCTCCGCGTGGTCGACCCCGCGGCCCGCGCGCCCCACCTGCTGGTAGTACGCGATCGGCGACGAGGGGGAGCCGAGATGGATCACGAAACCCAGGTCCGGCTTGTCGAAGCCCATCCCCAGCGCGGAGGTCGCGACCAGGGCCTTGACCCGGTTCTCCTGAAGGTCGACCTCGGCCTGCAACCGGTCGGCGTTCTCCGTCTTGCCCGTGTAGGAGGCCACGTCGAAGCCGCGTTGCCGGAGGAAGGCGGTGGTCTCCTCGGCCGCGGCCACCGTGAGGGTGTAGATGATGCCGGAGCCCGGCAGCTCGTCCAGGTGCTGGGCGAGCCAGCCCAGGCGGTGTGCGGCGTCGGGAAGCCGGACCACCCCCAGGCGCAGGCTCTCCCGGTCCAGCGGACCGCGCAGCACCAGCGCCTCACCGGCGCCGGTGCCCAGCTGCTCGGCCACATCCGCCGTCACGCGTGCGTTGGCGGTCGCGGTGGTGGCCAGCACCGGCACACCGGCGGGAAGCTCCGCCAGCATCGCCCTCAGCCGTCGGTAGTCGGGACGGAAGTCGTGCCCCCAGTCGGAGATGCAGTGCGCTTCGTCCACCACCAGCAGACCGGTCGTGGCCGCGAGCCTGGGCAGCACCTGGTCACGGAAGTCCACGGAGTTGAGCCGTTCGGGGCTGACGAGGAGCACGTCGGTCTCGCCACGCTCCACCTCCCCGTAGATGGCCTCCCACTCCTCCGGGTTGGCCGAGTTGATCGTCCGCGCCCGGATACCGGCCCGAGCCGCCGAATCGACCTGGTTGCGCATCAACGCCAGCAGCGGCGAGATGATCACCGTGGGGCCGGCGCCGCGCCGCCGCAGCAGCGCGGTGGCCACGAAGTACACCGCCGACTTGCCCCAGCCGGTGCGCTGCACCACCAGCGCCCGCCGGTGCTCCTCCACCAGAGCCGCCACCGCCTGCCACTGGTCCTCCCGCAGCCGGGCCGACCCCCCGGGGCCACCGACGAGCTCGGCGAGGATGGCGTCGGCCTCTGTGCGCAGATCCAGTTCTTCCATGCCCCCATGCAACCCGATGGCACTGACAAATGCCCACTTCCCCCCGCGCCACGGGCGCCGGGGCGGTTCCCGGCCACCAGGGACGGGCGGTGTTTCCGCTGGTCCTCGCGGTTCAGGGGTGACAGAGGGAGTCATCCCGGGCGGGTCTGGGCAGGGATATCAGTGTCATTCCGGCTGATTCCCGTCAGCCACAGCAATTGCTCGTTGCCGCCTGCCGGTGGGCCAGGGAGAATTGGAACGCCCCGCGCAGTTCCTCATCAGACCCGGAAGGGCTGTGTCGCGGCGCGCCCTCACTCGACCCTGCCCGCTCCACGGGCGCGTAGCGAAGGGAGGACCGTGACCTTCGGATTCGCCCCGTCCGCAGCCACTTCCCTATCGGCGTTCTCGACCCCACCGGGTTCCGCGGACTCCGTCAACCGCCTTGCCCGGATACTCGAACCCGCCGAGTGGGCCTCGGCGGGCATACCCCTGCTGCGCAGTCCGCGGGAGGTGGTCAGCGGCCTGCACTCCCGGCACCGGCCGACACCGGCCACCGCCGTGGTCGCGGTCCTCGATCACGAGGAACGGCTCACGGCGAGCGCCTCGTTCGTGCGCCGGGACACCGCGGCGGCGGACGGCTGGGACTTCCGCAACGCCCTGCTCGCCCATCTGCGGCGCGTCATCCCGCACGATCTGCGCCGCCGTACTCCGGTGCGTACGGCCGTACTTCTCTACTGCCGCGACGGCGACGAACGGTGGACCGAGGAGGACGGCGCGTGGATGTGGGGCCTGCGGGACGCCTGCACGCTGCACGGGCTGCGGTGCGGTGCCTACATCACGCTGACCGGCGGAGGCTGGCAGGTGCTCGGCGAGGGGCGGGGCGGACGGCGGCCCAGTTCCCTGTCGGAGCCGGCCCCGCTGGCCGACGTCGTCGCCGAACAGCAGCCCGCTCCGACGCGGACCGGCGGCGGGGCCGCGGGGGCGCTGCGCCGCTCGGCCGCCCGGTGAACGGGCGGCGCTGACCTTCGGGGCGGGCGGCGGGCCCACCGCCCGGAGCCCCACCGCCCGGAGCCCCGTCGGCCGGAGCCCCGTCGGCCGGAGCCCCGTCGGCCGGAGCCCCGTCGGCCGGAACTCCACCGACCGGAGCCCCGGCCACCGTCACGGGCGGCCGGGGCTCCTGGCGGGACGGTCAGGACGGTTCAGACGCCCGCGCCGAGTGCGGAGTTGATCGTCCGGGGGTCTCCGCAGACGATCAGCAGCGCGGTGGCACGGTCACGTGCGACGGGCAGCGCGCGGGCGACGGTGTCACCGGCGTCCCCGTTGACCGCCACGACGACCACGGGCCGGGGTCCGGCCCGGCCGACCGCGGAGGCGTCCGCGAAGAAGACGTCGTCGCCCGCGTCCTGCTGGGCCCAGTACGCGGCCTCGCCGAAGGACAGCTCGTGGGCGGCCCACGGGTGCTGCTCGCCGGTGGTGAGCACCAGGATGTCGCCCGGCGCACGGCCGGACTCCAGCAGCAGGTCGACCGCTTCCTCGGCCGCGTCGAGGGCTCCGCCGGCCGGGGCCGGGATCAGCTGGAGCTGCGGTGCGGAACGATTCTCCGGCCGGCTCGGAGCGCTCTCGGGCGCCGCGGGCACGGGTGCGGGGGTCTGCCCGAAAGTGTTCCTCCGCGGCCGATGTAGGGCCCCCACGGCGGCTCTACGGTCCGCCGTATGAGTCTTACGGCAAGCCTCGACGCGAC
>NZ_JBEYKR010000248.1:0-6304 GCF_040703535.1 Streptomyces sp. NPDC007346 | reverse complement strand
CGGGTGAAAAGCACCAGGCGATCCTGATCGACGACTTCCCCATCGCCAGCCAGCGCATCAACCAGTTGATGCCGCAGCTCAAGGCGGCGTGGCAGCGGCCAGCGCCGCCACCGTCACGACGACGGCGGCGCCGGCCAGGAACGGGTTCCTCATCGGATCAGCCATTCCTCAGGGCGTAGTGCGCGCTGACCTGGGAGGCGGTCAGCGCGGTCGGATAGACGGCGGTCTCGTCGATCTGCCCGGCGAAGAAGTTGCTCGTCGGGCGGTTCGGCCAGTTGGCGAGGTTGTCCCCGCCGATCCGCCAGTACCCCGGGGTGTTCTCGTTGCTGGAGTACAGGATGCTCGACGCGCGCAGCTGCCCGTCGATGTAGAGCGCCATCCCCGAGGGCCCCTGGGTGGCGACGACGTGGTGCCACTGGCCGTCGTTGTACGCCCCCGAGGTGGCGATGGTGCGCCGGGAGCCGCTGTAGACGCCGAAGGTGAGCCGCCCGTCGTTGCGCATGTAGACGTGCTTGTCGTGGCGGGTGCTGTTCTGCTGGGTCAGGTTCCCGAAGCCGATGATCTTCCCGCCCCGGGTGGTGGTGGTCTTGATCCAGGTCTCCACCGAGAACCGGGAGGGCGCGGGGCGGAGCCGGTTGCTGTACGCGTACTCGTCGCTCCCGTTGAACCCGATCGCGGTGGACGGGCCCGCGACGGCGGCCGGGGTCTGCCGGTAGGCCGGGGCGTTGCGCAGGAAGCCGTTGTCGAGGTTGCCGCTGCTGTCGTGGGCGAAGGTGGAGATGCCCTCGTCGTAGCGCCAGTAGAGGGTGGCCCCGTCAGCCCTGACCCGGGCCGGGTAGGCCTCGGTCTTGGTCGCCACGGTGGCCGACTGGGCGGGGGACCTGGCGCTGGTGTTGGTGCCGTCGCTCGCGGTGATCCGGTACGAGTAGGTCTCGCCCGGCACGACGTCGGTGTCGGTCCAGCTCAGCTGCGGCCGGTTCCAGAAGACCGAGAAGCCGGTCGTGGTGTGGACGGGGGTGTTCGACCCGTCCTTGTAGATCCGGTAGGTCAGCTCACCGTCGTCGGTGTCGAAGCTGGTCTGCCAGTTCACCTCGATGGTGCCCGGATTCAGCGTGGACAGGCTGACGTTGGGCACCCAGGGCGCCCCGGTGTCCGGACCGTCCCAGAAGCGGGTCAGCCCCTGCTGGGGAGAGCTGTTGACGGTGGTGAACTCGCCGCCGACCCACAGGTAGTGGCGGCCGTCCTTGCCGGTCTGGGCCATGACGCGCGGGCCGACCGGCTCGCCGATGCCGTCGTTGGTGTCCGGGAACCACGGCAGCAGCTGCGGGTCGTCGACCGACTGGGCCAGCAGGTGCTTGCGCGGCTGGTCGGGGAAGGCGCCCATGGAGGCGCAGTCGTGGGCGTGGCTGCCGCTGTAGAGCACGCCGGAGTGGACCGCGACGGACTGGGTGGCGCCCAGGCAGGTGTCGCGCCACCGCTGCTGGAAGTCGCTCAGGTTCAGGGCGATCCGGCCGTCGAACACCCCGCCGCCGGTGCCCTCGTTGGCGGTGTAGAAGCCGGTGGCGTCGGTGGTGATGTCCTGGACGGTGGACCGGTCGTGGATGAACCCCGGGTAGGACTTGGTGAGTTGGCCGGTGGTGGCGTCGACCACGGCCAGGGCGTGGGTGCTGGTGCCGTTGATCCGGAAGAAGTCCCCGCCCAGCAGCACGTTCTGCCCGTCGGGGGTCACCTCGATCGCCCGCGCCACCTCGTCGGCGTTGGCCGTGAACGGCAGGAGCGAGGCACCGGCGGTGGTGACGGCCGCGAACTTGTTCCTGGTCTGGCCGCCGACGTTGTTGAAGTCCCCGCCGAGGTAGACCGTGTCGGCGGTGACGGCGAGCGCCCGCACGGTGGCCGAGACGGAGATCTTGAAGTTGTTGCGGACGGTGCAGGTCCCGGTGTCGATGGCCGCGATGTTGCTGACCCCGACCCCGTTCACCGCCCCGAACTGGCCGCCCGCGTACAGCGTCTGTCCGTCGGGGGAGAGCGCCAGCGAGCGTACGGTGGCGGTCCCCGAGGAGACCGTGAACGACAGCGAGCAGTCGGTGGGCGCCCCTGTCGCCGCGTCGAAGGCGGCGAAGTTCACCGCGGGCTGCTCGAGGGTCCCGGGCGCGGCCTTGGGCGGGCGCAGGGTGGAGAAGGTGCCGCCCGCGTAGACGACGCCGTCGCCGGCCGCCATCGACCAGACGATGCCGTTGGTCTGCCAGGTGGAGAGGTCGTCCGCGGTGATGACCACCGGAGGGGTCAGTGCGGCTGCCGGGGAACCCCCGGCCGCCGTGGCGGTCAGGGCTCCGGTCAGCAGGCAGAGAGCGGCGGAGGCGGCCCGAACTCGGCCGCGTCCTCCGGATCTCTGCCCCGTGCTTCCGTTCATCATTCAGCTCCGAAGGTGAGGTTCGAGCTGCGGCCGGGAGGCCGCCGATCCTGCCTCGCTCGACCGGACGCGCGGACTGTCCGTCCCGCTGCTGGTCGGGGCGAGTGGGTAGACGGAGCCGAGGGCCCCGCCCGGTGCCGGCGCGGTGAGCTCCACCGAGTGGTCGGTGGAGACGGCGGTTGCGCCGGTGATGGTCCCCGGCACGGACGCGCGGAGCGCCGGCCGGGAGTTGTGGGTGACCGTCGACTCGGTCCAGGCGCCGGTGACCGGCACCACGGTGCGGCTGTCGGTGGAGGCGGGGTCCGTGACGGTGTCCTTCATCTGTCCACCCGAACGGCGGCCCCGGTCAGCTGGTCCGAGAGCAGGCGGATGTCCGCGTCGACCATGATCCGGGCCAGCTCCCGCGACTTCACCTCGGGCTTCCAGCCCAGCAGTTCGTGCGCCTTGGACGCGTCACCGATCAACGCGTCGACCTCGCTGGGACGTTCGTACTTCGGGTCGTAGCGCACGTGCTCGGCCCAGTCGAGCCCCGCGTGCTCGAAGGCGAACTCCAGGAACTGCCGGACGCTGACCCCCTCACCGGTCGCCACCACGTAGTCGTCGGGGGTGTCGCACTGGAGCATCCGCCACATGGCGTCCACGTACTCCGGCGCGTACCCCCAGTCCCGGACCGCGTCCAGGTTGCCCAGATGCAGCCGGTCCTGGAGCCCGGCCTTGATCCGGGCGACCCCCCGGGTGATCTTCCGGGTCACGAAGGTCTCCCCGCGGCGCGGCGACTCGTGGTTGAAGAGGATCCCGTTGACCGCGAACATGTCGTACGCCTCGCGGTAGTTGACCGTCGCCCAGTACGAGTAGACCTTCGCCACGCTGTACGGGCTGCGCGGGTGGAACGCGGTCCCCTCGTTCTGCGGCGGCGGGCTGGCGCCGAACATCTCGGAGGACGAGGCCTGGTAGATCCGGGTCTCGATGCCACTGGCCCGGACCGCTTCGAGGAGGCGGATGGTGCCGAGCCCGGTGACGTCACCGGTGTACAGCGGGGCGTCGAAGGAGACCCGGACATGGGACTGGGCGCCGAGGTTGTAGACCTCGTCGGGCTGGATGTCGCGCAGCAGGTTCACCAGCGCGACGCCGTCGCTCAGGTCCGCGTGGTGCAGGACGAAGGAGCGCTCCGGCTCCTCGGGGCCCTGGTAGATGTGGTCGATCCGCTCGGTGTTGAAGCTCGACGAGCGGCGTATCAGGCCGTGGACCGTGTACCCCTTGCCGAGCAGTAACTCCGCCAGGTACGAGCCGTCCTGGCCGGTCACTCCCGTGATGAGCGCGGTCTTCGCCACGATTCCCCCTTCTCTGCTGTCCGTCTGCGCGACGAACAGGTCACCGACATATCGGAATTGGAGCGTTCTGCGGCAAAACATCGCCGCAGTCCCTTACTGCTGGCACAATCCGAGCCATGACGACCGAACTCCCCGTCCCACCCCAGGAATCCGCCCGCCCCCTACTGCGCCCGGGGTCCCGCATATTCGTCGCGGGCCACCGCGGGCTGGTCGGCTCGGCGGTGGCCCGCCGCCTCGCCGACGACGGCCACGAGGTCCTCACCCGCGGCCGTGACCTCCTCGACCTGCGCGACGGAGCGCGGACCGAGGCGTATCTGCGGGACGTCCGCCCGGACGCCGTGGTGCTGGCCGCCGCCAAGGTGGGCGGGATCATGGCCAACAGCACCTATCCGGTGCAGTTCCTGGAGGACAACCTCCGCATCCAGCTCAGCGTGATCGCCGGGGCGCACGCGGCGGGGACCGAGCGGCTGCTCTTCCTCGGCTCGTCGTGCATCTACCCCCGGCTGGCACCCCAGCCGATCCGCGAGGAGTCGCTGCTCACCGGGGAGCTGGAGCCCACCAACGAGGCCTACGCCCTGGCCAAGATCGCCGGCATCGCCCAGACCCGGTCCTACCGCCGGCAGTACGGCGCCTCCTACATCAGCGCCATGCCCACCAATCTCTACGGGCCCGGCGACAACTTCGACCTGGAGACCTCGCACGTCCTGCCCGCGCTGATCCGCCGCTTCCACGAGGCCCAGCGGGACGGGGCCCCGGAGGTCACCCTGTGGGGCTCCGGCTCCCCGCGCCGCGAGTTCCTCCACGTCGACGACCTGGCCGCCGCCTGCGTACGCCTGCTGGAGGCCTACGACGGTGACGCGCCCGTCAACATCGGCTGCGGCGAGGACCTCACCATCCGCGAACTGGCCGAGACCATCGCCGACGTGACGGGTTATCAGGGCCGGATCGGATGGGACACCTCGAAGCCCGACGGGACCCCCCGCAAGCTGCTCGACGTCTCCCGGCTGACCTCCCTCGGCTTCGAGCCGCAGATCCCGCTGCGCGACGGCATCGCCCGCACCTACGCCTGGTGGCTCGGCCAACTCCCGCCCGCAGCCTGACCGTTCGCCGCCGCAGACGCGGTGGCGCACCGGGGCTCCTCGCATCCGCACGCCCGCCGTCCTCAGTAGGCCCCGCGGCCGTCGGCGACGGCGCGCACCGTACGGGCGAGGAGCCCCATGTCCGTGGTCACCGACCAGTTGTCGACGTACCAGAGGTCCAGGGCGACCGTCTCCTGCCAGGACAGGTCGGAGCGCCCGCTGACCTGCCACAGCCCGGTCAGCCCCGGTTTCACGGCGAGCCTGCGGTGCTCCCGCTCGTCGTACCGGGACACCTCATCGGGCAGCGGGGGCCGCGGCCCGACCAGGGACATGTGCCCCATCAACACGTTGAACAGCTGCGGGAGTTCGTCGATCGACGTCCGGCGCAGCGTCCGCCCCACGGGCGTCACCCGGGGATCGTGGCGCATCTTGAACAGCGGCCCGTCGCCCTCGTTGGCCTCGATGAGCCGCGCCCTGCGCGCCTCCGCGTCCGCCACCATCGTGCGGAACTTCCACATGGTGAAGGGCCGGTTGTGCTGACCCTGGCGGATCTGCCGGTGGAAGACGGGGCCGCGCGAGGAGAGCCGCACGCTCAGCGCCACCGCGAGCAGCAGCGGGGAGAGCACGAGCAGCCCGAACAGGGCGCCGGTGCGGTCCAGTAAGGCCTTGAGCACCCCCTGCGGGCCACCGCGCAGCGGCGGCGCGATGTGCAGCAGGGTGAGCCCGGCCGCCGTCACCGGGCGGACCCGGCCGGCCGCGATGCCGGAGAGCTCGGAGAGCACGCACAGGGCGACGCCCGCGTCGTGCAGCCCCCGGCCGAGCCGGTGCAGCCGGTCCCCGGTCAGCCGGGGCCCGGGGGCCACCAGCACCAGGTCAGCCTCGTTTGCGTAGGCCCCGCCGAGCACCGTCGTCACATCGTCGTCCGCCGGGCAGGAGGCGAGCCGCCCCGGCACGGGCACCCCCTCGCAACCCGGCCGGCCGAGCCCGACCGGAATCGCGGCCACCAGCTGATAGGCGTGGTCCGTACGGGAGTTGAGCAGCTCGGCCGCGCGGTCCAGGCCCGCGGCCTCACCCACCAGGAGCACCCTGCGCACCGCCCGGCCCCGCCGCGCGGTCCGCGGCCAGCGCCGCAGCCCCTCCACGGCGGTGGCGGCCAGCAGCCCCGGCGCGACGGCCACGACGGCCGTGGCCGGGTCGACCGAACCCCCCGCCGCCGCGTGCAGGACGGCGAGCACCCCCAGGAGCACGAGCCAGTCCCCGAGGGCGCCGAACGCCCCGCCCGGCTCGCCCCGCAGCGGGTCGGTGTACCGTCCGCGTGCGCCGCGTAACCCGGTCCACACCAGGCCGGCCACCGCCGCGGCCACCCAGGGCCGGGGCTGCCCGCCCAGGTGTAGCAGCAGCCAGGCCGGTCCGGTGCTTGGCAGTGGCATAGCACTGGTCGATGATGCTGCGTACCTCGGAGTCGATCAACTTGGCCGTCTCGC
>NZ_JBEYKR010000247.1:0-6379 GCF_040703535.1 Streptomyces sp. NPDC007346 | reverse complement strand
GCGCCCCGGCGGGGGGAGGGGCCCACCGCCGGCCGGGCCGCTGTCGTGGTGCGAGGTGTCAGGCGCCCGCGGACTCCGTGCCCTCGGCGTCCGTCTTGCCCTCGGCCGGGGTGAGGCCCAGGCGCTCGACGAGCCACTTGTCGAACTCGATCGAGGCGCGCACCCAGCTCACCGTCGAGGAGACGAAGTGCTCCAGGCTGACGCCGGTGCCGATGAGCATCTGCGCCTCACCGATCAGCCGGACCGAGCCGGCCTCGCCCTCCTCGCCCTCGTGGGAGTGGGTGTAGACCTTGGGCCACAGGGTGCGGCGGTTCCAGTCGTCGATGGCGTCCAGGAGGACGGGACGCAGATCGAGCGCGTGGGGGCGGTCGTAGAACGTACGGACCGAGAAGACCTGCTGCTCGTCCTCGCCCCGGAACATGAAGTACGTCCGGAACTCTTCCCACGGCGCGGCGAGGTCGCCCTCGTCGTCGACGACGTACTTCAGCTCCATCTGGTCGAGGAGCTGCTTGACGAGGTCCTGGTCAGGGACGACGGGGCCCTCCGGTCCTGCCGCCTGCGGTTCGGGCTGGCCCCCGAAATTAGGAATCGAGGACGGATCGATGCTCACCGTTATTTCCCTTCGTGCGGTTGCGGCCATCCTCTCCCATGGCGGGCGGGGCATGGCAAGCCCGCGCGGCCCCTATCCGCCACAAGCTGACAGAGAGCCGGTAGGGACGGGGCCGCGCGGGCGAATGAGCACGGTGTGCGACGAGCCGTGGCCGGGTGTTACGGGGCGGGGGCCGGTGCGTCGTACGGGCCGGGACCGGGACGTTCTCACGGTCCGGGCCCGGTGCGTCATGCGGGCCGGGACCGGTGCGTCGTACGGACCGGGCCAGGTGCTCCGTAAGGGCGGGGGCCAGCGCTCCATCGGCCGGGCCGGGCCGGGGCGGGCCGGGCCGGGGCCTTACGACGCCGGCCCGCCGCTTTACGCCGCAGGCCCCACCCGCCTCCTACTCCGCGCGGCCGACGATCAGGCCGTCCTCGGCCCGGTCCACCCGTACGGTGTCGCCGTCCGTGACCTCGCCGGAGAGGATCTCCTTGGCGAGCCGGTCGCCGATCGCCGTCTGGATGAGGCGGCGCAGCGGGCGTGCCCCGTACGCCGGGTCGTTGCCCTCCTCCGCGAGCCAGGCCAGTGCCTCGGGGGTGACCTCCAGGGTGAGGCGGCGGTCGGCCAGCCGGGCCGCGAGGCGGTCGACCTGGAGCTTGGCGATGTGCGCGAGTTCGTCGCCGGAGAGCGCCGAGAAGACCACCAGGTCGTCCAGCCGGTTGACGAACTCCGGCTTGAAGGAGGCCCGTACGACATCCAGCACCCGTTCCTTCTTGGCCTCGGGCTTGACCAGGGGGTCCATCAGGAACTGGCTGCCGAGGTTGGAGGTGAGGACGAGGATGGTGTTGCGGAAGTCGACCGTGCGGCCCTGGCCGTCGGTGAGCCGGCCGTCGTCGAGGACCTGGAGCAGGATGTCGAAGACCTCGGGGTGGGCCTTCTCGACCTCGTCCAGGAGCACGACGCTGTACGGGCGGCGGCGGACGGCCTCGGTGAGCTGGCCGCCCTCCTCGTAGCCGACGTAACCGGGCGGGGCGCCGACCAGGCGGGCGACGCTGTGCTTCTCGCCGTACTCGCTCATGTCGATGCGGATCATGGCCCGCTCGTCGTCGAAGAGGAAGTCCGCCAGCGCCTTGGCCAGCTCGGTCTTGCCGACCCCGGTGGGACCGAGGAAGAGGAACGAGCCGGTGGGCCGGTCGGGGTCGGCGATCCCGGCGCGCGTACGGCGTACGGCGTCGGAGACGGCCTCCACGGCCTCACTCTGGCCGATCAGCCGCTTGCCGAGCTCGGACTCCATCCGCAGCAGCTTCTGCGTCTCGCCCTCCAGCAGCCGCCCGGCCGGGATGCCGGTCCAGGCGCCGACGACGTCCGCGATGTCGTCCGGGCCGACCTCCTCCTTGACCATGGTGTCCTTCGAGGCCTCCTGCTCCGCCTCGGCGGCCTCCTCCAACTCCCGCTCCAGGCCCGGGATCTCCCCGTACAGCAGCTTGGAGGCGGCGTCGAAGTCGCCGTCACGTTGCGCCCGTTCGGCCTGGCCGCGCAGCTCGTCCAGGCGCTCCTTGAGCTCACCGACCCGGTTGAGGCCCTGCTTCTCCTTCTCCCAGCGGGCGTTGAGGCCGCGCAGCTCCTCCTCCTTGTCGGCGAGGTCGCGGCGCAGCTTCTCCAGGCGCTGCTTGGAGGCGGGGTCGGACTCGTTCTTGAGGGCCAGCTCCTCCATGCGCAACCGGTCGACGGAGCGCTGGAGTTCGTCGATCTCCAGGGGGGAGGAGTCGATCTCCATACGGAGCCGGGAGGCGGCCTCGTCGACCAGGTCGATGGCCTTGTCGGGGAGGAAGCGGGAGGTGATGTAGCGGTCGGAGAGGGTGGCCGCGGCGACCAGCGCCGAGTCCGCGATCTGGACCTTGTGGTGGGCCTCGTAACGGCCCTTGAGGCCACGGAGGATCGCGATGGTGTCCTCGACGGACGGCTCGGCGACCAGCACCTGCTGGAAGCGGCGCTCCAGGGCCGGGTCCTTCTCGATGCGCTCGCGGTACTCGTCGAGCGTGGTCGCGCCGACCATGCGCAGCTCACCGCGGGCCAGCATCGGCTTGAGCATGTTGCCCGCGTCCATGGAGGAGTCGCCGCCCGCGCCGGCGCCGACGACGGTGTGCAGCTCGTCGATGAAGGTGATGATCTGGCCGTCGCTCTCCTTGATCTCGGAGAGGACGGTCTTCAGGCGCTCCTCGAACTCGCCGCGGTACTTCGCACCCGCGACCATCGCGCCGAGGTCGAGCGAGACGAGCCGCTTGTTCTTCAGGCTCTCGGGGACGTCACCCTTGACGATGCGCTGGGCGAGCCCCTCGACGACGGCGGTCTTGCCGACGCCGGGCTCGCCGATGAGCACCGGGTTGTTCTTCGTCCGGCGCGACAGCACCTGCACGACGCGGCGGATCTCCTGGTCGCGGCCGATGACCGGGTCCAGCTTGCCCTCGCGCGCGGCGGCCGTGAAGTCGGTGCCGAACTTCTCCAGGGCCTTGTACTGGCCCTCCGGGTCGGGGGTGGTCACGCGGCGCCCTCCCCTGCTCGTCTCGAATGCGGCCAGCAGCTTCTTGGCGGTGGCCCCCTGCCCGTCGAGGATCTCACCGGCACGCCCGCCCTTCGCGGCGATCCCGATCAGCAGGTGCTCGGTGGAGAGGTACTCGTCGCCCAGCTCCTTCGCTCGCCGGGCGGCGTCCTGGATGACGGCCAGCAGGTCACGGTTGGGCTGCGGCGGGGCGACGGTGGAGCCGGTGACGCTGGGCAGGGCCCCGAGCAGCTGCTCGGCCTGGGCGCGCACCACGGCCTGGTCGGCCTCGACGGCTGCCAGCAGGTCGATGATGTTCTCGTTGTCCTCGCCCCCCAGGAGAGCGAGCAGCAGGTGCCCGGGGGTGAGGTCGGGGTGCCCGTCCTTCACGGCCCTGTCGGTGGCCGCGTTGATGGCGTCCCGGCTCTTGTTGGTCAGCTCGGCGTCCACGTGCGCTTACTCCTCCTCGCAGCTGGGGGTCGTTCCTTGACTTCTACAACGTGCACAAAGTTGAGTCTATTCCACTCAAGGTGGTTGCGCGGCCATTCCGCGGGCGCGACCTCTCCACGGGCCCGATCCCTCCCGGACCCGGCCTATCCCCGGTCCCGGCCTCTCCCGGGCGGGGCGTTCGTGTCCGGGCGGGGCGTCGGTTCCGGGCAGGGCGTTCGTGTCCGGGCGGGGCATCGCGCCCGCGCCCCTCCGCTCCGAGTGAACCGGCCGCCGCGTCGGCCCGCCACCGCACCGGCACCCCCTGCGGCCTACGCTTCACCCATGGCAGACGTACGCAACCCCACCCCCGAGTACCTCGCGTTCTGGCGCGAGCGGCACGTGTGCACCCTGACGACGCTCCGCCCCGACGGCACACCGCACGTGGTGCCGGTGGGCGTGACGTACGACCCGGAGGCCGGGGTCGCCCGCGTGATCACCGGCAAGAACACCCGCAAGGTCGCCAACATCCTGGCCGCCGGCCCGGAGGGGGCACGGGTCGCCGTCTGCCAGATGCACCGGGCCCGCTGGGCGACGCTGGAGGGCCGCGCGACCATCCGTACGGAGCCGGAGGCCGTCGCGGACGCGGTGAGCCGTTACGCGGAGCGCTACGAGCGCACGCCGAGGCCCAACCCGGAGCGGATCGTCATCGAGATCGCCCTCGACCGGGCGCTCGGGAACGCCTGAGACCGCGCAGGCCCGGGGGGCCCGAGGCTACGCAGACACCGGGGCGCCTGAGACCGCGCAGACCTGGGGACGCCTGAGGCCAGGGAGGCCTGGGGGCGTCTGAGGCCATGGTGACCTGGGGGCGTCCGAACCACGGAGGCCTAGGAAACGCCCCAATCCCCCCCTGACCCCAGCCCCGGGCGGGAACAGCACAACGGCGCCACCGTGTTCAGGTCACGGTGGCGCCGCTGTGTGGGGGAAGCGCCGGAGCGATAGGTGACGACGGGGGAATCGCTCAGGCACTGCGGGGGGTGGCGGAAAGGGGTTCTGACGCGATCAGCTCGTGGTCCCGCTGATCGAGGTTCACAAAGATCATCCCGTACCTGACGGCGCAGCGGACCGGCTGCGGCGCGCCACGGGGGCGCCGGAGGCATCGATAGGCGCGGACGTCCTCGTCCTCTTCCATCACGACGACGATCGGCTCTCCGAACAGGGTGACCATCAACGAGTCGCCACGGCGGGGGAGTGCCGTGAGCAGATCGATGAAATGCCACCCTGAGCGATAGGCGGTTGCCATCTCGCGCCGGAAGGTGCGGTCGTCCGGCGGCGTGGTCATGCTCGGCCCTTCTCGATCGGGGCGAAGTCCCACCCCATGTCGGGCACGCCCTCGATCCCTGGAGACGACTCCGCGAGCTTCGCGGGGGCCGTGTCCCAGGCCAGGTCGGCGGGCGACAGCCCTTGGGATCGCGCGACGGTGGCCGCGCTGTCCACACCAGCCCCCTCAGGGCTCAGAGCACCGAGGGCCACGGACACAAGCCCGGCGGAGAAGGCCACGGCAAGCACCGAGCGAAGCGATTTCTTACTCATAGTGGGCTTCGTCCTCACTTCCAAGGTTTCCTCTCCCCCGCACCACAAGACGATGGCTCATCAAGGCACGTCAAACCACAGAAACGATGCATCATGTTCCTGCTGATGCATGTTCCTGGGGGGTGGAGAATTGACCACAGATAGAGCAAAAGCGACACATCCCCACTCTGTCACCACTTTGTGCGACGAGGGGGCGCGGCTCTACACGAGCGCGCTGAGCGTGGGCAAGATAGCCCGGTCCGACGCGGAAGCCGCTCCGTGTCTACTGGAGTTCGCCCTGCTGCACCCCGACCCGGACGACCCCGCCTGGCTCCGGCCCGTACCGGCATTCGCGGCACTCACACAGCGCCTGCACCCCATCGAGCGGGAGATTCAGGAGCGCAGGCGGCTCTCCATGGAGCTGGCAGAGGCATTCGAGCCCTTCATGGCCATCAGTGCCCAGGCTCCGCCGGCCACGCACTCGATCACGGTCGTCGAAGGCATCAGCCGCATCAACGCCTCCATAGAGCTGGCCCTTTCCGAGTGCCAGTCGGAGGTGCTCACCATCCAGCCCGGGGGCGGGCGCAGCGAGGTGGCGCTCAACATCGCCATGGAACGCGGAAACACGCTCATGCAGCGTGGAGTCGCCATGCGCACCCTCTATCAGCACACGGTCCGGCACAGCCAGGGCACTCTCAATTACGTGGCCCGCATGGCGGAGAGCAAGATGGAGATCCGCACCCTCGAGGAGCTGGTCGAGCGCCTCATGATCTTCGACCACACGGTCGCCTTCATCCCCGCCACGGAAGACCGGACCGTCGCCTTGGAACTGCGACATCCCGTCATCGTGAAATACCTCGTCAAGGTCTTCGAGCAGTTCTGGCACCGCGGGACCCCCTTGCAGGACCAGATTCCCTACGACCCCGGCCCGGAAGGGATTACCGGTGTCCGTCATTCCATCGCCAAGCTGTTGGTGGAGGGCCATGTGGATGAGGCCATCGCCCGCCGCCTCGGTATGAACGTACGCACCTGCCGCTCCCACATCGCCAAGCTCAGCGTCGCGCTCGGCAGCAACAGCCGGGCGCAACTGGGATATCTGATCGCACGGTCGGGGATCCTGGAATCGGATTCCTGACCGTGCGGCCGAGCCCCCGTGAGGGTGAGTACGGGGTTGGGCTGGGTCTCCTCCAGGAACGGGATGACCTGGGTGGCGCCCGCCGCATGGCCGTCGGCGGGCCCGGAGGTGAGGGTCC
>NZ_JBEYKR010000246.1:0-6455 GCF_040703535.1 Streptomyces sp. NPDC007346 | reverse complement strand
CCGGGCCCCGACGCGTCGGGGCCCGGGACCGGAACGGGCGCGCTGCCCTGGGCCGTTGCCGGTACGGGCCTGGAGCCCTACCCCGACGGGGTGCTCCGGGTCGGCCTCACCGAACCCGGCGGCCAACGCGTCCCCACCGAACGCAGCGCGGCGGAGATCCTCGGCCTGCTCTCCATCGCCGTCCCGCCCGGCGCCGACCAGGACGAACTCTCCGAGATGGTCCGCGAGGCCCTCGCCGTACGCCGTCTCGTCCTGCTGCTCGACGACGCGGACGACGCCGAACAGGTCGACCCGCTGCTCCCGGAGAACCCGGACTGCCTGGTCGTCGCCACCGCCACCGGCCCGCTGACCGGCATCCCCGACGTACGGCCCTGCACCATCGGCGGCCTGGAGGCGGGCGCGGCCGTGCGGCTGCTCGCCCGCACCATCGGCCAGGTCCGCATCACCGTCGACCCGCGCACCGCCGAGAGCCTGGCCGAGGAGTGCGGGGGGCAGCCCGCCGCGCTCGCCCTGATCGGCGGCTGGCTGGCCACCCACCCCATGGCCTCGGTCGCCGACGTCACCAAGCAGCTCCACGAACTGCCCGACTCCGGCGAGCAGCAGCCCGCCGGCGCCCGCCCGCTGGCCCGCGCCCTGCGGCTCGTCCACGACTCCCTGCCGCAGGCCGCCGCCCGGATACTGCGCCTCCTGGCCCTCGCGCCCGCCGGGCTCGCCGACGCCCACACCGCCTCCGCGCTGGCCGGCTGTTCGGTCTCGGCCGCCCGGTCGACCCTGGACGACTTCGTACGGCTGGGGCTGCTGCGGACGGACGGGGCCGCCCACCCCCAGTACGGGGTGCCCGGCTGCCTCGCCCCGATGCTGCGGGCGCTCCTGGAGGACCTGGACCGCCCGGCCGAGATCCAGCTCGCCCGCGCCCGGATGCTGGAGCGGACCGTACGGCGGCTCCAGGCCTGCCGGGCGGTCACCGAACCGGAGGGGACCACCGCCCACCGCAGGCTCGCCGGGCTGCCGCGCTCCCTGCGCTTCCCGAGCGCGGACGAGGCGGGCGTCTGGCTGCTGCTGCGGCAGCCCGCGCTGCTCGCCGCGGCCCGGCTCGCGGTGGCCGACGGAGAGCTGGACACCCTGGCCCGGCGGCTGGTCGCGGCCCTGGTGCGGGCGCTGGCCGTGCACCGGGGCACCGAGGCCGCCGCCCCGGAGCTGTACGGGCTGCACGGCCTGGTCCTGGACGTGGCGCTCCGCCGCGACCTGCCCCGTGAGCAGGCGGCCGCGCTGCTGAACCTCGCGGACCTGGACGCCCGGACCGGCCGCACCCGGCACGCCCTGACCCGCTACCGGGCCGCGCTGGACGCCGGACGGGCCGCCGGGGACCTGTACGCGACGGGCCGCGCGATGGAATCCGTAGGCAGTACGTACGCCGAGCTGGGCGACTACCACCGGGCCTCCGACTGGTACGGCCGGGCGCTCGCCCAGCGCCTGACCCACGGGGAGCGGGCGGACGAGGCGCGGCTGTACGAGCGGCTCGGCGCCGTCCACAGCTACGCCGGGCGGTACGGCGAGGCGCTGCGGAACTGGCGGGCCGCCGCCGCGGGCCACCGCAGGCTCGGCGACCTGGCCGCCCAGGCGCGGGCCCTCAGCGAGGCGGCGCGGGTGCAGGAGTACGCGGGGCGGCCGCACGAGGCGCTGCACACCTGCCGGGAGGCGGCCGGGCTGGCCCGTCGCGCCGGTGACGTGCGGCTTCAGGCGGCGCTCCAGCTCCGGCTGGCCGACACCCTGGACCGGCTCGGCGATCCGGCGGCGGCTCGGCTGCACCGGGTCGCCGCCGACAGGTTGCTGGGAGAAGAGGGTTCTGCCTACGAAATCCGCAGTGCTTCGACAGAAAGTTAATGCTTTGTAAGGCTAGACAGCAGGAAGTCCTTCATTAGACTGGCTCTGCCGCGTTCCTTCGTGGCGTCTCCATTTATGCTGTATATGTCCGGGTGTGCACCGCTGTGCCCGGATTACCCTCCGAGCCAAGGACCGTGATCGACGTGAAGGTCGGCATCCCCCGCGAAGTCAAGAACAACGAGTTCCGGGTGGCGATCACCCCCGCCGGAGTGCATGAGCTCGTCCGCCACGGCCACCAGGTCGTCATCGAACAGGACGCCGGCGCGGGCTCGTCCATCCCGGACCAGGAGTACGTCGCCGCGGGCGCGGAGATACTGTCCACCGCCGACGAGGTCTGGGCCGCCGCCGACCTGCTGCTCAAGGTCAAGGAGCCGGTCGCCGAGGAGTACCACCGCCTCCGCAAGGGCCAGACCCTCTTCACGTACCTGCACCTCGCCGCCTCCCGCGCGTGCACCGACGCGCTGCTGGCCTCCGGCACCACCGCCATCGCCTACGAGACGGTCGAGACCGCGAACCGCGCCCTGCCGCTGCTCGCCCCGATGTCCGAGGTCGCGGGCCGCCTCGCCCCGCAGGTCGGCGCGTACCACCTGATGCGCTCGGCCGGCGGCCGCGGCGTGCTCCCCGGCGGTGTCCCCGGTACGGCGGCCGGCAAGGCCGTCGTCATCGGCGGCGGCGTCTCCGGCTGGAACGCCACGCAGATCGCCGTGGGCCTCGGCTTCCACGTCACGCTGCTGGACCGTGACATCAACAAGCTGCGCGAGGCCGACAGGATCTTCGGCACCCAGGTGCAGACCGTCGTCTCCAACGCCTTCGAGCTGGAGAAGGCCGTCGTCGAGGCCGACCTCGTCATCGGCGCCGTACTGATCCCCGGAGCCAAGGCCCCGAAGCTGGTCACCAACGAGCTCGTCGCCAAGATGAAGCCCGGAAGTGTACTTGTCGACATTGCGATCGACCAGGGCGGCTGCTTCGAGGACTCGCACCCGACCACCCACGCCGAGCCGACCTTCCAGGTCCACGACTCGGTCTTCTACTGCGTCGCCAACATGCCCGGCGCGGTGCCGAACACCTCGACCTACGCGCTCACCAACGCCACGATGCCCTACATCGTGGAGCTGGCGAACCGTGGCTGGGCCGACGCCCTGCGCCGCGACGCCGCCCTGGCCAAGGGGCTCAACACCCATGAGGGCCAGGTCGTTTACCGCGAGGTGGCCGAGGCGCACGGCCTCGCGCACATCGAGCTGAGCACCCTGCTCGGCTGACGGGCCGACACCCGCGTCAACATCGCACCCCCGGCCGGACCTTGCCGAGCAAGGTCCGGCCGGAGGCGTGCCGGGCCCCGTGAGGTCCTGATGCGACTCGCCTCGAACATGGCTCTTCACCCGATTCGTGCGGCGGCGAAATGTGCGGCTTGGCCGCTGTGCACCCTTGACAGTGAGGCGTTCGATTGCCGACACATCGGGCCGGGTCCGGCGGATTGTGTTGCTGCGGACCGGTGACACGCCATAGAGTCGCCAATCGTCGGCATGGTGCCACGCTGACCTATCGATAAGTTTCCTGGTCACGTCCAAGGAGGTAAGACGACTTGTGAATGAGTCGACAATTACTCCCGGGGGTGGTCAACCAGGGATGCCTGCACGGGGTCTGAGCCCGATCGGGCTCGAAGCTGTCGGCTCCGTCGCTGTCCGCACCTTCGCCACCCAACAGCACATGACGACAGCCCCCCAGATGATGGACGGCCTACACGTGAACGCCACGGCCGGCAACGAGAGTGGCCGGAACACCGACCGCTTCGCCGACTTCGCCGAGGTGCCCGAGGGGCACTTCTACGACCCCGACGCCGAGTACGAGCCCGATCCGGAGTACGCGGCCACGCTCGCGCCCGACGCCGCGCGCCAGCGCCGCGAGCGCATCGGCCCGACCGGACGGCCCCTGCCGTACTTCCCGATCCCGGGCCCCCTGACCGACCACGGCCCCGCGAAGATCATCGCGATGTGCAACCAGAAGGGCGGCGTCGGCAAGACCACGTCGACCATCAACCTGGGCGCCGCGCTCGCCGAGTACGGACGCCGCGTCCTGCTCGTCGACTTCGACCCGCAGGGCGCCCTCTCGGTCGGCCTCGGGGTCAACCCGATGGAGCTCGACCTCACCGTCTACAACCTGCTCATGGAGCGGGGCATGGCGGCCGACGAGGTCCTGCTGAAGACCGCCGTCCCCAACATGGACCTGCTGCCGAGCAACATCGACCTCTCGGCCGCCGAGGTGCAGCTCGTCAGCGAGGTGGCCCGCGAGTCCACGCTCCAGCGCGCCCTGAAGCCGCTGATGGCCGACTACGACTACATCGTGATCGACTGTCAGCCCTCGCTCGGCCTGCTCACCGTGAACGCCCTGACCGCCGCCCACAAGGTCATAGTGCCGCTGGAGTGCGAGTTCTTCGCGCTGCGCGGGGTGGCGCTGCTCACCGAGACCATCGAGAAGGTCCAGGAGCGGCTCAACCCCGAGCTGGAGCTCGACGGCATCCTCGCCACCATGTACGACTCCCGTACGGTGCACAGCCGCGAGGTCCTGGCGCGCGTCGTCGAGGCCTTCGACGAGCACGTCTACCACACCGTCATCGGGCGCACGGTCCGCTTCCCGGAGACCACGGTCGCCGGTGAGCCCATCACCACCTACGCCTCCAACTCGGTCGGTGCCGCCGCCTATCGCCAGCTCGCCAGGGAGGTGCTCGCCCGGTGTCACGCCGAGTGAGTCTGCCGGGGGCCGACGAACTGTTCCGTACCACCGGAGGAGGGATGGGCCTCCAGTCCTCCTCCCCGGCAGACCGGCGACGCAAGGCGAACGGCGAACCACGGGTGCCCGCACCGGCGGGGGAGAGCGATCCCCAGGGCCAGGGCGGCGCTCCGGCCGAGGGCCGTGAGGAGCACGCCTCCGCCGGCACCGACGGCGGCCCGCGCGGCCCCCGCGGCGAGGACGACCGCAGGGCAGCGGCTCCCGCCCCCGGCGACCGGCCCGCGCCCCCTGCCCCGGCGGAGCAGTCCCCGGCCGTCCAGCAGCAGCGCAGGCGCGGCGGCGGACGCGGCGCCAACCGGCGCCCCAGCGGTCGCGAACGCCACGACGAGAAGATCACGGTCTACGTCTCCGCCGAGGAGCTGATGGACCTGGAACACGCCCGGCTCGTCCTGCGCGGCGAACACGGCCTCGCCGTCGACCGCGGCCGCATCGTCCGCGAGGCGGTGGCGGTCGTCCTGGCCGACCTGGAGTCCCGGGGCGACGCGAGCATCCTCGTACGGCGGCTGCGCGGCCGCTGACCGGCGCCGCGCCGGTAGCCTGCCGGGTGGGACCCGCCGGCCGGCGGAGCCCGTCCGCGCCCCACCCCTGGACCACCATGCCCACGCCCGACGACCCCGCCGCCCCGCGCCGCCGCGCCCTGGGGCGGGGGCCGGGGGTGGCGGCGGCGCCCGTGGAGGCCCAGGAGGCGGCTCCGGAGCCCGTACGGGAGCCGGAAGCCGATCCCGTGGCGGCGGCGGCCGGGCCGGGTGCCGTAAGTGAGCCGGAGGCGGACGACAGGCGCTTCACCGTCCGGCTGGTGAACTTCGAGGGCCCCTTCGACCTCCTCCTCCAGCTGATCTCGCGGCACAAGCTGGACGTCACCGAGGTCGCGCTCTCCAAGGTCACCGACGAGTTCATGGCGTACATCCGCGCCATGGGCCCGGACTGGGACCTCGACCAGACCACCGAGTTCCTCGTCGTCGCCGCCACCCTGCTCGACCTGAAGGCCGCCCGGCTGCTGCCCGCCGCCGAGGTGGAGGACGAGGCGGACCTGGCGCTCCTGGAGGCGCGGGACCTGCTCTTCGCGCGGCTGCTCCAGTACCGCGCGTACAAGCGGATCGCGGACATCTTCCAGGGCCGCCTGGAGTCCGAGGCCCGCCGCCACCCCCGTACCGTCGGCCTGGAGGACCACCACGCCGAGCTGCTGCCCGAGGTCGTCATCAGCATCGGCCCCGACGGGTTCGCCAAGCTGGCCGTCAAGGCGATGCAGCCGAAGGCCAAGCCCCAGGTGTACGTCGACCACATCCACGCCCCGCTGGTCAGCGTGCGGGAGCAGGCGGGCATCGTGGTGGAGCGGCTGCGCGAGGCCGGGGCGGCGGTGAGCTTCCGGGCCCTCACCGAGGACGCCCCCGACACCCTCACGGTGGTCGCCCGCTTCCTGGCCCTGCTGGAGCTGTACCGGGAGAAGGCCGTCACCCTGGACCAGGACGAGGCGCTGGGCGACCTGATGGTGGCCTGGTGCGGCGGGGTGGACGCGGAGCCGGTGGTGACGGACGAGTTCGACCAGGAACGGGACGGGGCCCCCGAGGAGAGGGACGTACGGGAATGAGCGCGCAGCCGACCGCACAGGACGATGAGGGAGCCGTCGCCTCGCTCGACCTGAAGCCCGCCCTGGAGGCGGTCCTCATGGTCGTCGACGAGCCCGCCACCGTCGACCGCAACAGCGCCGCGCCCAAGCGCCCGGTGGTCACTACGGGGCAGTACGTGGTTCGCCCGGGCGATACGCTGTTCTCGATTGCCTTTCG
>NZ_JBEYKR010000245.1:0-6492 GCF_040703535.1 Streptomyces sp. NPDC007346 | reverse complement strand
GATGGCGTTTTTCACCGCAGCCAGCAAAGCCGACTTCCAGCATCAACTGCAGGCGGCCCTGGCGCAGCACATCGGGGAACAGGCACTGCCACAAGGGAGCGACCAGCACATCCGCGCCGCCCGCCCCGTCCAGCCAGCCCCTCACCCGGTCCACCAGCGCCCGCAACGACTCGCCGCCGTGCGGGGCCGCCGCGGGGTCACCGATCCAGGCGGCCACCGCGGCGGGTTCGGCGGCGCTCACCTCGTCCAGGCGGCGGCCGCTCCAGCCCCCGAGGTCCCAGCCGGAGAGCGCCCGTTCGGGCCGGGCGGCCAGGCCGAGCGCCGCGGCGGTCCCGAGGCACCGCTCGGAAGGGCCGCTCAGAACCGGGCCGTACCTCGGCAGGGCGGAGGCCGCCGCCCGCGCGCTCCGCTCCCCGGCCCGGTCCAGCGGGGCGTCACCGTCGAAGCGGGCCTCCCGGAGCGCCGCGTTCATCGCCGGTGAGACCAACATCACCCGTACTGTCATGTTCCTGCCTCAAGTTGTTCCGTGAAGGCCCCAACGCCCCTGATCGGCGGGCGATTCGAGCCCCGCAGCTCCGCAGATTGCACCATGGCGGTGCCTGCGTGCAGGCGGTATGGTCACGTCGACCATGACGAGGGTGTGACGGAAGTCCGGTGCAAGTCCGGCACGGTCGCGCCACTGTGAACCCGTACCTGTGCGGGAAGTCAGACCCAGCATCCTCGTCCGTTGCACCACGACAGGGACGCGTGTTCCCACAGGAGGTTCCGCCATGGCGCAGTCTGCCGCCCCCGCAACCGGGGCACCCGCCATCACCCCGATCTCGGCGAAGGCCCTTGCCCCCTGGGCGGTCTTCGTCGGCATTCTGGCGCTCGTGCTGCTGTACTTCGTCGGTGCCGAACAGGGCGCCACCGCGCTCATCTCGGGCGAAGGCGTCCACGAATGGGTCCACGACGGCCGTCACCTGCTCGGCTTCCCCTGCCACTGAGTCATCTGCGGTATCCGGGCAAGCAAGGGAACAAGGGAACAGGGAAAGTCTCGTGAACTCCATATCTGTCAGAGCTCTGCTCGTGCGCGGCATGATCGCGGGCGTGATCGCCGGTGCGCTCGCCTTCGCCGTCGCGTACTTCCTCGGCGAGTCCCAGGTGGACGCCGCCATCGCCCTCGAAGAGGCGCACAGCCATGACCACGGCGGCGGCGAGGACCTCGTCAGCCGCACCATGCAGGCCACCGGCGGACTCGCCACCGCACTGCTCGTCTTCGGCGTCGCGGCGGGCGGGATCGCCGCCCTCGTGTTCGCCTACGCGCTGGGCCGCATCGGCCGCTTCGGCCCGAGGGCCACGGCCGCCCTGATCGCGGGAGCGGCCCTCCTCGCCGTCTACGTCGTGCCGTTCCTGAAGTACCCGGCGAACCCGCCGGCCGTCGGTGATCCCGACACCATCGGGAAGCGCACCACCCTGTTCTTCCTGATGGTCGCCCTCAGCGTGCTGCTGGCCGTCGCCGCCGTGATCATCGGCAAGCGGCTCGCACCGGGCCTGGGCAACTGGAACGCGACCATCGCGGCGGCCGCCGGCTTCGTCCTGGTGATCGGCCTCGCCTACGCCTTCCTGCCCTCGTTCGACGAGGTCGGCGAGGACTTCCCGGCCACCCTGCTGTGGAAGTTCCGGCTCTCCACGCTCGCCGTCCAGACCACGTTCTGGACCGGCTTCGGCCTGATCTTCGGCTTCCTCACCGAGCGGCTGCTGCTCTCCGCGAACGGTGCCGACGCGCCCCGTGCGGCGACGCCGGTGGGCTGAGCGCACCCACTGCTCGCAGAACCCGCCGGGTGTGTCCGGCGGGTTCTGCCGTCTCCCGGCCCGCGAGCCGCGAGGGCGGGACATCATGGCCGAAGGAGTGGCTCGGCCAGGTGGCGAACGCCCGCGTAGGGAGCGCGAGTCAGAGCGTCTCCCGGAGCGGGGACGAGGCGGTCAGGACGGCGCGGGGGAGGCGGCGTCGTGATCGCGCAGCTCGTCCTCGATGCGGCGGGAGGTGTTCTCGACGATGCTCCCGAGGCCGTCGCGCACCTCGTGTTCCCTGCTCCCGTGCGGGCCGTACGCGCTCACCGAGAGCAGGAGGTCGCCGTTCCACAGGAGCAGCGTGCGGCCGGGGCGGCCCTGGTCGTCGGCCGGTTTCCAGTACGCGGCCTCGTGCACCCGCTCCGGACCGCGCCCGTGCGCCCGGTCGACTTCCTCCTCGGCGCGGTACGCGCGCCGGGCGGACCCGACGTCCTCGTACACGGCTGCGGTCGTGCTGAGCTTCCACAACGCCCCGTCCGGGCCCGTGAGATCGGCCAGGCAGCCCGTCTGCCGATAGCGGGGCCGGGCGCCGTCCTCGCCGATGTCCTCCCTGGAGTCCGGGTCGGCGGATCCGGTGGCCGGGCCGACGGCGAACCCCTGTGCGGGCGACGCGCCGTCGAGCAGTGCGCAGGGGCTGCTGGTCCAGCTGTGCGCCCCGGGGGCGCGGGCGGCGGGCTTTCCGGCGGACCCGGCCCCGGCCTGGCCGCCCCCGGAGCAGCCGGACACGGCCACCGCCGCCGATGCGATCAGCGCGGCCGCCCGCGCCCGGTGTAACTCCGCGTCCCTGGATCTGCGCATCCCCCGCCCCTTCGTCCGGAAGGCTCATTATCGGGTGCTCGTACCGGCGGGTAAAGGAGGCCGGGGCCGTGCCGGTCCGGCACGGCCCCGGCCGTCGTACGGCTCGGTCCGGGCCGCGCGCCTACGGCCTCGGACGGTCCGGGCGGCCCCGAGTCAGAGATGGCCGTCCCGTGACCCGAGTCAGAGATCGCCGTCCCGGGACCCGAAGTCAGAGATCGCCGTCCCGCGATCCGAAGTCGCCGTGGAACGCGGCGGCCATCCGCAGGTGCGTGGCCGCCTCGGCCTGCCGCCCCTGGCGCTCCAGCGTCCGGCCGAGCATGAGGCGCGCGTAGCTCTCCACCGGGTCGAGCTCCAGGATCGCCCGCAACTCCTCCTCGGCCCGGCCGAGCCGGGCCGAGTGGTAGTAGGAGCGGGCCAGCAGCAGTCGCACCGAGACCTGCTCCGGAGCCTCCTCGACGAGCCCGCCCAGGATCCGTGCGGCCGGGAGGTACTCCCTGGCCTCGAAGAACATCCGCGCCCGGTCCCACCGGTCGGCGGCCGTGCCGAACTCGTAGTAGGTCTCGTTCACGCGTCCTCCTCGTCTTCACGCGGGCCGCCCTCCCGGTGCGGGCCACCGGGCTTGCGCCCCGCGTACGTCCAGCCGTGACAACACCACATAGTGATTGAACATTCCACTAAAATTCTGGCGTGGGTGCCGCCGCTCCCCGCCCCGACGGGAATAGGTTGAGCGCCATGAGCAATCTCGATCGCCAGGCCACCCCCTCCGTCTGCGGAGGGCGCGGCTTCGTCGTCGCCGAGCCGGTCCGTGAACTCCTCAACCCCCGCCGGGTGCCGCTCGGCGAGTCCACCGAGGTGCGCCGCCTGCTGCCCAACCTGGGCCGCCGCATGGTCGGCGCGTGGGCTTTCGTCGACCACTACGGGCCCGACGACATCGCGGACGAGCCCGGCATGCAGGTGCCACCCCACCCGCACATGGGCCTGCAGACCGTCAGCTGGCTCCACGACGGGGAGGTCCTGCACCGCGACAGCCTGGGCAGCCTGCAGACCGTGCGCCCCCGCGAGTTGGGCCTCATGACGTCGGGGCGCGCCATCAGCCACTCCGAGGAGAGCCCCGAGCCGCACGCCAGGTTTCTGCACGGCGCCCAGCTCTGGGTGGCCCTCCCCGACGCGCACCGCGACGTCGAGCCCCACTTCCAGCACCACACGGATCTCCCCGCCGTGACCGCGCCCGGCCTCACCGCCACCGTGATCCTGGGCGAACTGGACGGCGCGGCATCGCCCGGCACCGCCTACACCCCGATCGTCGGCGCCGACCTCACCCTGACCGAGGGCGCCGAGACCAGCCTCCCGCTGGACCCGGACTTCGAGTACGCGGTCCTGTCGATGTCGGGGCAGGCCGAGGTCGACGGCGTACCCGTGCTGCCCGGCTCGATGCTCTATCTCGGCTGCGGCCGCGACCGACTGCCGCTGCGCGCCCTCTCCGACGCCGGCCTGATGCTCCTGGGCGGCGAGCCGTTCGAGGAGGAGATCGTGATGTTCTGGAACTTCGTCGGCCGCTCCCACGAGGAGATCGCCCAGGCCCGCGAGGACTGGATGAACGGCACCCGTTTCGGTGAGGTGAAGGGTTACGACGGCCCGCCGCTTCCGGCTCCGGAGCTGCCCGCCACACCGCTGAAGGCACGAGGGAGGGTGCGCTGAACCTGGGCAACGGACGTCACCGGCGGGGGTGGTCGGCCGCCGCGGGCTCGCCCCGTGACGCGGTACGGTCGCGGGCGCCGCGGGCGCGTGCCGCGTGCCGCGTGCCGAAAAAGAATGGGTGGGCGGTTACGTGGGCCGGTGGGGGGACGCAGCGTTCGATTTCGGCCAAACCGCGATCGGCGGGACCGGGCACACTTCTCGCCGCGGCCGAGGACAGCGGCGACTTGCACGAGTAAATACATCCGGCGAAAGGCCCTGAGAGGTCCGTGTGGCCTCCGGTCCCTGTTCCGTTGAGGGTGCAACCGGATTGACGTTCGGTTTCCGTGGGCCCGGAAACGATGTGTCGCGAGGGTAATCCGGGCAGAATCAGACAATGCCCGCCCGTGACGCTCTTCGTCACTGTTGACCATCGGAGTCGCGCGGGACATGCTGTGTCCCATGGGTCGCTGGGGGTATGGCCGCAACCCTTTGCATGTCGCACTCCACCGTGACACCGGAAACAACAGGACCCCCTGACGTGCCCGTACCGCCATCATGGTCGACACGACCGCCAGAAAGGGGCCGCTCGTTATGCCGGACAGCAGGTCCGAGCTGAAGGCGTTGAAGGCGACGAGATACACCTCCACGGTTCGCGCGTCCAGTGCTTTTGATCAATTGCGGGCTTCCGGGTACCGGGCGGGGCTGCGAATTCTCGACCTGGCCGACCGGCTGCGTGGCCGGAACCACGAGTTGCTGCCACCGCGCAGATACCGCCGCTTCGTCGGGAACGGTGACTTTCTGAAGGTCGGGCGCCAGATCACCGACTACATGCAGGCGGAGCTGGGCGTCGGACCCGCGCACGACGTGCTGGACGTCGGTTGCGGTGCGGGGCGCATCGCGGTTCCGCTCACCGACGTCCTCGGTGAGAAGGGCTCCTATCTCGGCTTCGACATCGTGCCGCATGCCATTGAGTGGTGCTCGTCCGCCATTACGTCGAAGTATCCCCATTTCAGATTCGAGCATGTCGACATCCGTCAGGAGATCTATAATCCCGACGGAAAGCTACGAGCTGCGGATTTCCAGTTCCCGGCCGAGGACTCGGCGTTCGATGTGGTCGCGATGGTGGGTCTCATCAGCCATCTGCTCCCGCCCGAGTTGGACAACTATCTGACCGAGGCGGCCCGTACGCTCCGTCCCGGAGGCAGGTGCTTCGCGACGGCCTATCTGGTCGACGACAAGGTGGCCGAAAATATCGCCCAGGGGCGTACCGCGTTCACCTTCACCAACAATCATGGCGAATACTACGTACATTCGAAGGAAGAGCCGACCTACGCTATCGCCTATCGGGTCGAGTATCTGCGCGCCGCAGCCGCACGATATGGTCTGCACCTGCGTCGAGAGCCGAAGCCGGGCACGTGGGGCACCTCCAACGAGAGGCCGGCCACCATGGACCTGCTCATCCTCGAACGCGGCTGAGTGCACAGGGCGCTGAATTCCCGCGCGGGCCACGCCGTCGGCTATTGCCGGACGTGCTGGACCGGCCGCGGTCCGCGCGACCGAGTACGCGAGAGAGGAAACACTTCACCTCATGGCAGACAAGAATCCGGGTGACGGGGGCAGCAAGGGCGTCCTCGTCCTGTCGGGCATCTCCGCGGCGGGCAAGTCGACCGTCGCGCAGGCTCTGGCCGAGCGGCTGGACCGATCTGTTCACGTGCGGGGGGACTTCTTCCGGCGCATGATCGTCAACGGTCAGGTCAACATGACCGCCGACCCGGAGCCGGAGGCCCTCGAGCAGCTCCGTCTCCGGCACCGGCTGGCAGCGGCGTCCGCCGACGCGTACTGCCAGGCGGGCTTCACCGCGATCCTCCAGGACATCCTGCTCGGCGAGCATCTCCAGGAGATCACCGAGACGATCAGGAGTCGGCCGCTGGCCGTGGTCGTCCTGGCTCCGAACCCCGACGCCGTGCTGGAGCGGGAGGCGAAGCGCGCCAAGACCGGCTACGGCCCGGACTGGCAGCCCAAGGACCTCGACGCGGTGCTCCGCGGCAGCACCTCGAAGGTCGGACTCTGGCTGGACACCTCCGACCAGACGGTGGACCAGACCGTGGACGAGATCCTCGAACGGGCCTGGACCGAGGGCGCCGTCTCCTGAACGTCCGGGGGCCGGTTCGTGCCCACCACCTC
>NZ_JBEYKR010000244.1:0-6521 GCF_040703535.1 Streptomyces sp. NPDC007346 | reverse complement strand
CCGGGCACGCCGATGGGGGCCTCACCGGTCCCGGCGAGGCCCCCTTCGGCGGTTTCAGATACGGGCCGAGGGCCCCATGGCCAACCCGGGCTCGTCGTTCTGGCGGGCGACCCGGACACTCCCGTCGGGGGCCAGTGCGGCGATGACCACCCTCCCGTAGACGTCCAGCGCCAGGCCCGGGGTGCCCGTGCCGCGCTCGCCGGTGGGCGACCACCACAGGCCGGCGCTCTCGTTCTCGGTCCCGCAGGCCGCCAGCATGACGTGCCCCTCGGAGTCGCAGTGCGCCAGGACCGTGCAGTCGTAGTCGCCCAGCATGGCGCGCATCGCCGTGACGGGGCCGCCGGGGGATCCTCCCAGCGGGATCACCCAACCGCCTGGGCGGTGGGCGACGACGGAGCCGGACTCCGGGTCGGTCCAGTAGTAGGTGGCGCGGTCCGGGGCGGTCTCCAGGGCCACCGCACTGCCGGGGACGATGGCCACCGGAATGTTCTCCGCGCGCTCGGGCACCGTGTGCGGCTCGGACTGCACCCACCGGCCGGCCCCCTCCTCCCCCGGGATCAACAGCTCGATCCGGCCCGAGGCCGCGGCCGTCACGGCAGGTGCGTCCTGGAACATGCTGCCCTTCAGATCACGCCAGGCCTCCCATTTGCCGGTCTTGTCCTCGCGGCGCAGCATCAGGCCCCGCCCGGCGTTGCGCACCAGGATGTACAGGGTGCCCGCGTCGTCGACCGCGCCCGCCGGCGCCCCGAGCCTCGCGGCCTTCTCCCGGTCCTTGTGCGGATTGCCGAGCGAGCGCCACGCGGTGAGCGGGCGTCCCGACTGGTACTGGATGGCGTGGACCAGGTCCACGGCCGGAGGGCCGTCCGGCTTCTCCACCGAGCGGCGGCCCACGAAGTGCACATAGCCGTCGGCACCCTGCGTGATGAAGAGGTGCGTCAGACCGGGGGCCGGAAAGAAGTCGGGCCCCGCCCAGGCCGAGCCGCCCGGCCGCTCCTCGGTCCAGCGGAGCACGCCCTCGCGGTTGCGCGCGTACGCGGCGAGCCTCCCGTCCGACCCGAGCAACAGCCATCGTCCGTCGACCGTGGCCTCGGCGGAATGGCCGCCCTGACTTTCGGAGGCGCCCGGCTGGGGAGCGGTCCTCCGTGCGGAGCGTGCGGATCTGACCGGCATGGTGTGAGGTCGCCTTCTGGTGATTCTCGGCCCGTCTCGGAAGGCCGTCCGACGGCCTGCCCTTCGGGAAGGGGCGAACCCATCATAGGTTCAGCCTTTTGTCCCCCCGGGTTCACCTGCCCGCCCGGAACCGTCGGCGCTCCGGGTCGCGGACCCCTGGCGACGCGACACCGCCCGGACGGCTGCGCGGCCGTGCCGCGCGCTTCGGTACTCGCACGTGCGCTCGATCGATTGTCTATAGTGCTACCCACCACGCATGTCGGACCGGCTCCTCCCCCCACCCGAGTCCACCCGCCACAGCCCCCACGGGGCCGCGATACCTAGGGACTCGAAACAGGATGAGCAACGACGTCATGCCTCCGGGCCGCCGCGCCTCCCGACGCGCGGCCGAACCGCGCAAGCGCCGCCGCGGCCTGAAGATCGTGCTCAGCCTGCTCCTCGTCCTGCTGCTCGCGGGCGCCGGCACCGCCTACTGGCTCTACAGCCGGCTCGACGGCAACATCAAGGGCGTCGACATCGACCAGGCGCTCGGTGCGGACCGCCCGGAGAAGCTCCCCACCAGCGGGCAGAACCTGCTGGTCCTGGGCTCGGACTCGCGGGCCGGCGCGGAGAACGAGGAGCTGGGCGGCGGCGGGAACGTCGGCGGCGCCCGCTCCGACACGGCGCTGGTGGTGCACATACCGGAGGGCCGGTCGAAGGCCGTCGCCGTCTCCATACCGCGCGACACGCTGGTGACCCGGCCCGAGTGCGCCAAGGACGGCGGACCGACCGTGCCCGCCGAGGAGCGCGTCATGTTCAACTCCGTCTACGCGCAGGTCGGTCCGGCCTGTGTGGTGAAGACGGTGGAGCAGATGTCCGGCGTCCGCATCGACCACTACCTGGAGATCGACTTCGCCGGGTTCAAGGACCTGGTCGACGCCATCGGCGGGGTCACCGTCGACGTGCCGCAGGACATCGACGACAAGGCGTCCGGGCTCAACCTCACCGCGGGTCCGCAGAAGCTGAACGGCACCGAGTCCCTCGCGTACGTCCGGACCCGGCACGGTATCGGCGACGGCAGCGACCTCGGCCGCATCGGGCTCCAGCAGCAGTTCCTGATGGCCCTGCTGAGCGAGGTCAAGTCGCAGGATCTGCTGGGCAGTCCGGCGAGTTCGTACAAGATCGCCAACTCGGCCACCAAGTCGCTCACCACCGACTCGGGGCTCGCCTCGCTCACCTCGCTGGCGGAGTTCGCCCGTTCGATGAACGGCGTCGACCCGGCCACGATGGAGACGATCATGCTTCCGGTGGCGTACGACAAGATCGACCGGAATCGCGTGGTCGCGGCCGAGCCGCAGGCCGGGCAGCTGTGGAAGGCGATCCGCGAGGACACCGCGATCCCCGAGGAAGCGAAGAAGTCCCCCGCCACCGGCGGCTGACCGCGGCCCGGGGCGGGCGCCGGCGTGCGGCCCGCTCGGCCGGTGCCCCGGGAGCGCCGCCGTCCGTGGGACCCTGCCGGGATGAGTGACGGCGCGGCGGTACGGGTGATCGTGGACGGAGCCAACGTGGTCGGGTCCGTGCCCGACGGGTGGTGGCGGGACCGGCGAGGGGCGGCGATCCGGCTGCGGGACTCACTGGTCCCGTACGCGGCGGACGGGCTGCCGGGGCTGCCGGGCCCCGTGGAGATCCTGCTCGTCGTGGAAGGGGCCGCCCGGGGCGTCGGGTCCGTGGCCGGCGTCGAGGTCGTCCCGGCCCCCGGCAGCGGTGACGACCTGATCGCCGAACTGGCGGCGGCCGCCCCGGAGCGCGGCTGCGTCGTCGTCACCGCCGACCGCGGACTGCGCCGGCGGGTCGAGGCGTACGGGGCGCGGTGCGTGGGGCCCCGTACGGTACGGCCGCTGCCGCGGTCCGGGGAACGGTAGGGCGGGTCCGGCCTGCCCGATCTGTCCGGCCTGTTCGGCCTGTTCGGCCTGTTCGGCCTGTTCGGTCAGGATCCGCCGGGCGCGCCCTGGCGGCCCTCCTTGCCCAGCCGGCTGTGGGAGCGCCCGTACACGAAGTAGATGATCACGCCGAGCGCCATCCAGACGGCGAACCGCACCCAGGTCTCCACCGGCAGATTGAGCATCAGCCAGATCGAGGCGGCCACCGAGGCGATCGGCAGCACCGGCACCCACGGGGTGCGGAAGGCCCTGGGCAGTTCGGGGCGGGTGCGGCGCAGGACCAGCACGCCGAGCGCGACGACGACGAACGCGAAGAGCGTGCCGATGTTCACCAGGGTGGCCAGCTCGTCGATGCTCGTGAACCCGGCGATGACCGCGATCAGCACGCCGAGCAGGATCGTGGGGCGGTACGGGGTGTGGAAGCGCGGGTGGGTCTTGGAGAAGAAGCGCGGGAGCAGGCCGTCGCGGCTCATCGCGAAGAAGACCCGGGTCTGGCCGAGCAGCAGGATCATGCAGACCGTGGTGAGGCCGACCGCGGCGCCGAAGCTGATCAGACCGGCGTAGAAGGGGTGCCCGGTGGCCTTGAAGGCGTCGGCGAGCGGGGCGCTGACGGAGAGTTCGCTGTAGTGCTGCATGCCGGTGACCACGATCGAGACCGCCACGTAGAGCAGGGTGCAGATGACGAGTGAGCCGAGGATGCCGCGCGGCATGTCGCGCTGGGGCAGCTTGGTCTCCTCGGCCGCGGTGGCCACCACGTCGAAGCCGATGAAGGCGAAGAAGACGATGGAGGCGGCGGTGAAGATGCCCATCACGCCGAAGTTGGTGGGCTCGTAGCCGAAGACCAGCTGGACCAGCGGGGCGTCCCAGCCGGAACCGGCGGGCTGCTTCTCGGCCGGGGGGATGAACGGCTTGTAGTTCTCGGCCTTGACGAAGAAGAGGCCCGCGACGATCACCATGAGGACGACGCCGACCTTGATCGCGACCACGACCGAGGTGACCCGGGCGGAGAGCTTCATGCCGACGACCAGGATGACGGTCAGGATCAGCACCAGGACGAAGGCCAGCACGTCGAAGCCGAGCCCTTCGGCCACATCGGGTCCGGAAAGGGCTTCGGGCATCGTCCAGTCGACGTTGTCCATCAGGGAGCGGACGTAGCCGGACCAGCCGACCGCGACCACCGCCGTGCCCAGCGCGAACTCCAGCACCAGGTCCCAGCCGATGATCCAGGCCACCAGCTCGCCGAGCGAGGCGTACGAGAAGGTGTACGCGGAGCCGGCCACCGGGACGGTGGAGGCGAATTCGGCGTAGCAGAGCGCGGCCAGCGCGCACACGACACCGGCCACGGCGAACGCGATGGCGGTCGCCGGCCCCGCCGTCTCCTTGGCGACCTTGCCCGTCAGGACGAAGATGCCGGTGCCGATGATGACACCCACGCCGAAGACCGTGAGGTCCAGGGCGGAGAGGGACTTCTTGAGCGCGTGTTCCGGCTCCTCGGTGTCGAGGATCGACTGTTCGACGGATTTGGTGCGGAGCATGCCGTTTCCGCGGGGTGGTGTGACCTGCGCGCTCACCTGCGTACCTCCACGCACTCGTTGTGAACGCCATGATTGGGACCCGGTGGGCACGTGATCGCGCCATCTGGCCCGTTTCATGCGAATGGGCCGGGAGAACCACCCGTACAGGGGTGGTTCTCCCGGCCCATCGGCCGTAGGAAGACCGGTCGGATCAGTCGCGGGCGGGCTCCACGGCGCGGCTCTCGAAGCGGCCGTCGAGCTTGGCGACCAGGCCGGTGACCTGGCGGGCGATATCCGGCGCGGTCAGTCCGATCTCGGCCATGACCTCGCCCCGGGAGGCGTGGTCGAGGAAGACCGGCGGGATGCCGAAGTCGCGCAGCGGTACGTCGACACCGGCGTCGCGCAGGGCCTGGGCGACGGCGGAACCGACACCTCCGGCGCGGCTGTTGTCCTCGACCGTGACGACGACGCGGTGGCGCTCGGCGAGCGGGGCGAGCGCCTCGTCGACCGGCTTGACCCAGCGCGGGTCCACGACGGTGCTGGAGATGCCCTGGGCGTCCAGCAGGTCGGCGATCTCCAGGCACATCGGGGCCAGCGCGCCGACGGAGACGATCAGGACGTCGGGGCGGACGGCCTTCGGCTCGCGCAGGATGTCCATGCCTCCGGCCCTGCCGACCGCCTTGACGGCCGGGCCGACCGCGCCCTTGGAGAAGCGGACCACGGTGGGCGCGTCGTCGACGGCGACGGCCTCGCGCAGCTGGGCGCGGACCTGGTCGGCGTCGCGCGGGGCGGCGATCCGGAGCGTGGGCACGCACTGGAGGATCGACATGTCCCACATGCCGTTGTGCGAGGCGCCGTCCGTGCCGGTGACGCCGGCCCGGTCCAGGACGAAGGTGACGCCGCACTTGTGCAGGGCCACGTCCATCAGGACCTGGTCGAAGGCGCGGTTGAGGAAGGTGGCGTAGACCGCGAAGACCGGGTGGAGGCCGCCGGTGGCCAGGCCCGCCGCGGAGACCGCGCCGTGCTGCTCGGCGATGCCGACGTCGTAGATCCGGTCCGGGAAGGCCTCCTCGAACTTGCCGAGGCCGACAGGCTGGAGCATGGCCGCGGTGATGGCGACGATGTCCTCGCGCTCGTGGCCGAGCTTGACCATCTCCTCGCCGAAGACCGAGGTCCAGTCCAGGCCGGAGGTGGAGATCGGCAGGCCGGTGTCCGGGTGGATCTTGCCCACCGCGTGGAAGCGGTCGGCCTCGTCCTGGAGGGCCGGGGTGTAGCCGCGGCCCTTCTCGGTGAGGCAGTGCACGATGACCGGGCCGCCGAAGCGCTTGGCGCGCTGGAGCGCGGACTCCAGGGCCTCGATGTCGTGGCCGTCGATGGGGCCGACGTACTTCAGGCCGAGGTCCTCGAACATCCCCTGCGGGGCGATGAAGTCCTTCAGGCCCTTCTTGGCGCCGTGCAGGGTCTCGTAGAGCGGGCGGCCGACGACGGGCGTGCGCTCCAGGATGTCCTTGCCGCGGGCCAGGAAGCGTTCGTAGCCGTCGGTGGTGCGGAGCGTGGCGAGGTGGTTGGCCAGGCCGCCGATGGTGGGAGCGTACGAGCGCTCGTTGTCGTTGACGACGATGACGAGCGGGCGGTCCTTGGCGGCGGCGATGTTGTTCAGCGCCTCCCAGGCCATACCGCCGGTGAGGGCGCCGTCACCGATGACCGCGACGACGTGGTCGTCCTTGGCGAGCACCTCGTTCGCCTTGGCCAGGCCGTCGGCCCAGCCGAGGACGGCGGAGGCGTGGCTGTTCTCGATGATGTCGTGCTCGGACTCGGCGCGGGCGGTTGTGGCAGAAGCAGCGCACGTTCAGCGTAGGCAGGTGGCCCTTGCTGCCCAGGCTGTTGAGGTAGTCACGCAGGTTGCGCATCAGGGCGT
>NZ_JBEYKR010000243.1:0-6584 GCF_040703535.1 Streptomyces sp. NPDC007346 | reverse complement strand
GTCCGCGCCGACCAGTACGACGCCGAGCAGGTCGGCGAAGAGGGCGGCGAGCAACTCCTCCCGCCGGCCCGCCGGGGCGCGCCCGGTGACCTGGTCGGCGGGCCGGGGCGCGGGCAGGGCGTTGCGGTCCAGCTTGCCGTTGGGGGTGAGCGGGAGGGCGTCGAGCGGCAGGCAGAGCGCGGGGATCAGGTGGCCGGGCAGGACGGTGCGCAGCTCCTCGCGGACGCGGGCGGCCGTGGCCGCCCGCTCCTGCGGGGTGGTGCCGGGGAGCCCGGTGAGATAGGCGATGAGCCGGGGCGCGGGGTCGAAGGCGTCCTGGTGGGCGATCACGGCCGCGTCGGCGACCTCGGGGCGGGTGCGCAGGGCGGCGGCGACTTCACCGGGTTCGATGCGGTGGCCGCGGATCTTCACCTGGTGGTCCGCGCGCCCGACGATCTCCAGGGTGGAGTCCTCCCGCAGCCGGGCGAGGTCGCCGGTGCGGTACATGCGGCTGCCGGGCGGCCCGTAGGGGTCGGCGGTGAAACGCTCGGCGGTCAGCCCGGCCTGGCCCGCGTAGCCCTGGGCCAGGCCGTCCCCGGCGAGGTAGAGCTCCCCCACCACCCCGGCGGGCAGCGGGACGAGCCCCCGGCCGAGCACGTGGGCGCGGGTGTTCCACAGCGGGGTCCCGATGTGCGGGTGTGCGGCCTCCGCCGCGCCGAGCGCGCCCGCGGTGGACCAGATGGTCGTCTCGGTGGGCCCGTAGAGGTTGACCAGCCCGGCCCCCCGGTCCGCGAGCCGTCGGGCGAGGTCGGGGGCGAGGGCCTCGCCGCCGACGAGGGTGCGCAGACCCGTCACCCCCTCCTCGTCGTGGTCCAGGAGGGACCGCCACAGGGAGGGGGTGGCCTGCATGACGGTGGGGCGGGCGGTGCCGATCAGCGCGGCGAGGAGCGCCGGGTCGCGGACCTGTTCCCGGTCGGCGAGGAGCACCGTGCCGCCGGTGATCAGCGGCAGGAACAGTTCCGGTACGGCGATGTCGAAGCCGACCGTCGTGACCGCGAGCAGTCGCTCCCGCTCGGTGAACTCCAGGGTTTCGGCCAGGCAGAGCAGGAAGTTGACGACGGCCCCCGAGGTGACGACCACTCCCTTGGGGCGGCCGGTGGAGCCGGAGGTGTGGATGACGTAGGCCGGTGCGAGGGCGTGGGCGGGCCGGGGCGCGAGGGGCGCGGCTTCACCGACGGCGCGGGCGGTCTCCGGGTCGTCCAGGAGGAGGGCGGTACGCGGCTCGGCGCCGATGGTGCGGGCGGTCGCCCGGTCGGTGACCAGGAGTGCGGGCCCGGCGTCGGCGAGCAGCGTCCGGATCCGCGCGGCCGGGAAGCCGGGGTCGACCGGCAGATAGGCGGCCCCGGTCCGGACGACGGCCAGCAGGGCGACGAGGAGGCTCGCGCCCCGGGGCAGGCTGACGCCCACGAGGGTGCCCGGCCGGGCACCTCGCTCGGCCAGGAGCCGGGCCAGCCGGGCGGCGTGGGCGTCGAGTTCGCCGTAGGTCAGCCGCTCGTCGCCGCTGACGAGGGCGGTGCGGTCGGGGGTGCGGGCGGCCTGGGCGGCGCAGAGTGCGGCGAGGGTGGTGGGCGGGAGGGGGTGCGGGGCGGTGGCCGCCGGCGCCGTGGCCGGTGTGGGCGCGAGGGTGACGAGGGGGCGGGCCGGGTCGGCGGTGACCTGCTCCAGGAGACGCAGCAGCGCCTGGGCGAAGCGGTCGGCGGCCGGGGCGTCCCACAGGTCGGTGCGGTATTCGAGCTGCCCGGAGGCCGTGCCGGTGACCGGGTCCTCGCTGATGGTGCACTGGAGGTCGAACTTGGCCGCCCCCGTCGGTACGAGCCGTGGCCGGCCGCTCTGTCCGGGCAGGGCGGGCCGGTCGGGGAACTCCTCCCGTACGGCGAACAGCACCTGGAACAGGGGGCTCACCCCGGGCAGGCGGGGCGGGTTGACCTCGGCCACGATGCGGTCCAGCGGCAGCCGCCGGTGGGTGAGGGCGGCGAGGTCGTCGTGCCGGGTCCGCTCCAGCAGCTCCAGGAAGCTGGGGGTGCCGCCGAGGTCGCTACGCAGCGGCAGGGTGTTGATGAGGAAACCGACGCTGTCGTGGAGCGCTTCGTCGTCCCGTCCGGCGACCGGCGTGCCGATCACCAGGTCGTCGCCGCAGCCGAGCTGGGCGAGCGTGGCGACGAACGCGGCGTGCAGCACCATGAAGGAGGTGGTGCGGGTGGACCGGCCCAAGGCCGTTGTCCGCGCGTGGAGTTCGGCGTCGATGGTGAAGTCGTGGGTACGGGCCAGGCCGCCGGTCCTGGCGGGCCGGGGGCGGGCCCAGGGCAGGTGCAGTTGTTCGGGGGCGCCGCTGAGCCGGGTGCGCCAGTACGCGGTGTCGGTCGTCTCGGCCGCCGCCACGACGTCCCGCTGCCAGAGGGCGAAGTCGGCGTGGTCCACGGCGAGCGCCGGGCGGTCGGGGGGCGTGCCGTGGAGCCGGGCGGTGTAGAACGAGGCGAGGTCGTCGAGGAGCGGGGGCAGGGACCATTCGTCCGCCGCGATGTGGTGCAGAACGAGCAGCAGGGTCTGCCGGTCCGGCTCACCGCCGCCCTCGGGGACGACGGTGAACAGCGCCGCACGCAACGGGATTTCCCGTTCGATGGCGAACGGCCGCGACGCCATCTCGGTCAGACGTGTCGTCAGGTCGCTTACGGAGGCGGTCTGTTCGGTCAGCTCGGGCGGCGCCGACGCGGCGTCCAGGATGTGCTGCCGGGGCTCTCCTCCGTCGGCGGGGAAGACGGTGCGCAGGACCTCGTGGCGGGCGGTGAGGTCGGCCAGGGCGAGGCGCAGCACGGCCGGGTCGAGCCGCCCGGTGAGGTCCAGGGCCAGCGGAATGTTGTACGAGCCGTCCTCGCCCTCGCTCCGGCCGAGGAACCACAGGCGCCGCTGCCCGGCGGAGAGCGGCGGGTCGTCGGTCCGGGGGTGCCGGACCAGCGGGGGCACGGCGGCGGTCTCCCGGGACGCCTGGGCGTCCTCCAGCACGGGGGTGAGCCGGGCCGGGGTCGGGTGGTCGAACACGGCGCGTACCGGCAGTTCGACGCCGGTACGGGCACGGAGCGCGGTGACCAGCCGGGCGGCGGAGAGCGAGTGGCCGCCCAGGCGGAAGAAGTCGTCGTCGGGTGCCGCACCGGGCAGGGCGAGCACCTGGGCGAACAGGTCGCAGAGCAGCGCCTCGGCGCCGGGCCGTGGAGCGCGCCCCTGTCCGGCGCGGGGGCTCGCCTCGACGGCGGGGAGGGCGGCGCGGTCGGTCTTGCCGTTCGGGGTACGCGGCAGCCGGGGCAGGGCGACGAAGCGGCCGGGCACCAGGTGCTCGGGGAGCGTGGCGGCCAGGGCGGTGCGTAGAGGGTCGGCCCAGGGGGCGTCGGTGCCGGGGGTGGCTGAGGTGTCGGTGCCCATGCCGGTGCCGGCGTCGGCCGGGGTGCCGGTGCCGGTCGCGGTGCCGGTGCCGGTCGCGGTGCCGGTGCCGGTCGCGGTGCCGGCTCCGGCCCCGGTCAGGACGCAGTACGCCACCAGAGCCGGCTCGCCGTTCGGGCCAGGGGCCGCCGTGACCGCCGCTTCGGTCACCGAGGGGTGGGCCAGGAGCGCGGCCTCGATCTCGCCGGGCTCGACCCGGTGGCCGCGGATCTTCACCTGGTGGTCCGCGCGGCCGAGCACCTCCAGGGTGCCGTCGTCCCGGAACCGGGCGAGGTCGCCGGTGCGGTACATGCGGCTGCCGGGCGGCCCGTAGGGGTCGGCGACGAAGCGTTCGGCGGTGAGGCCGGTGCGGCCGAGGTAGCCGTCGGCGACCCCGTCCCCGGCGAGGTGGAGTTCGCCGGTCGCTCCGGTCGGGGCGGGGGCCAGGGCCCGGTCCAGGACGTAGGCGCGGGTGCGCCGCAGCGGCCTGCCGACGTGCGGCGCGGTGGTGTCGTCGAGGGTGGCGGCGGTGGACCAGACCGTGGTCTCGGTGGGCCCGTAGAGGTTGGCCGGCCCGTCCGCCTCCCGGGCGAGGGTGCGGGCCAGGTCGGCGGGGAGCGGCTCTCCCCCGCTGAGCGCGCGCAGGCCGCCGAGCGCGTCGGGGGCGGCGTCGGCCAGGACGCGCCAGAGCGAGGGCGTCGCCTGCATCACGGTGGGTTCGCTCGCCCGGATCAGCGCGGCGAGCGCGAAGGGGTCCCGTACCGCCTCCTCGTCCGCGAGCACGACCGTCGCCCCGCTGAGGAGGGGGACGAAGAGTTCGAGCGCCGCGATGTCGAAGGAGACGGTGGTGACGGCCAGCAGCCGGTCCTCGCCGGTCAGACCGAGCAGCCGGCCCATGGCGGCGAGCAGGTTGGCCAGGGCCCGCCGGGGAACCACGACCCCCTTGGGGCGGCCGGTGGACCCGGAGGTGTGGATCACGTACGCGGGATCGGCCGGGTGGACGGGCGGTACGGCGGTGGGCGGCGCGGGCGGCAGCGGGTCACGGACGGTTCCGCCGAGGTCGACGCCGAGCACGGGCGTCGCCCCGCCCCCGTCCGGCCCGGACCCACTCCCCGGCCCGGTCCAACCGTCCCGCCCGGTCCAACCGTCCGGCCCGGTCCCGCCGTCCGGCGTCCGGTCGGTGACCAGCAGCAGGGGCCGGCTGTCGTCGAGCATGTACCGCAGCCGGTCCGCCGGGTAGCGGGGATCCAGCGGTACGTACGCGGCACCGGCCGACGCCACGGCCAGCAGCGTGACCAGCAGGGCTTCGCTCCGGGGCAGCGCGACGGCGACCAGGGTGCCCCGGCCGGCCCCCCGGGCCCGTAGCTGGTCGCTCAACCGGCCCACCCGGTCGGCAAGTTCCGCGTACGTGAGGGTCCTCTCCCCGCAGCGCAGCGCCACCGCCCCCGGGGTGCGCCGTGCCTGCTCCGCGAAGCCTGCGGCGAGGTCGGGTGCGGGGGCGTCGTCGTCGACCGGGGTGTTGAACTCCTCCAGGAGTCGGTGGCGTTCGGCTCCGCCCACGAGCGCGAGGCGCCCCACCGGCGTGTCGGTGGCGCAGCGGGAGAGGCGGTCCAGCAGTCCGGCGAAGCGGTGGAGATGGGTGTCCAGCTCCCCGGCCCCGTACAGGTCGGGGTTGCCGTCCATGACGAGGTCGAGGCCGGTGAGGCCGTCCGGGCCGCCCCGCCCGCTCACGGTGACCGTGAGGTCCTCCACCGCCCCGGCGGCCAGTGAGTGCACCGACCCCGTGCAGTCGCCGAAGGCGATCTCGGTGGTGAAGGGCTTGATGTTCAGCTGCGGGCCGACCAGGCGCTTCCCGTCGCCGAACAGGCCGAGGTCCCGGCGCAGTCGTTCACCCCGGTAGCGCTGGTGGCGGCGCTGGTGGCGCAGGGTCTTCACGACCCGGCGCAGGAGGTCGCCGACGGGCTCGCGCTCGTCGACGGCGATCCGGAGCGGTACGACGTTGACGGCGGTGACGGGGAGTCTGGCGAGCACGCTGCCGGTGCGGTTGCTGACGGGCAGGCCGATCACGGCTTCGCCCGCCCCGGTGAGCCGGGTGAGGTAGAGGGCCCAGGCGGCGGTGACGGCTTCCGGCCAGGTGGCGCGGGCCTGCGCGGCGAAGGCGGTGAGCCGTTCGGCGTCGGCGGCGGCGAGGGGGAGCCCGGTGCGCAGGGCCCGGTGTGCGGGGCGGGTGGGTTCCGTGCGGGAGGGGGTCGCGGGGTGCGGGCGGTCGGCGAGCAGGTCGTGCCAGAACTCCGCGTCGAGCGCGTGCTGTTCGGACGCCGCGTACCGCCGGTCCTCGGCGACCGCGTCGCGGATCGAGCCGAACGTCGCGTCGGGCGGTGTGGTGCCCGCTCTCAGGTGGGCGTAGAGCTCGGCGACGCGTTCGGCGAAGCGGGCGTAGCCGTAGGCGTCCAGGAGGATGTGGTGGCAGCGGTGGTACCAGAGCCACCGGTGGTCCCCGGTGCGCAGCAGGGCGTGCAGCTGGAGCCGGCCGCCCTCCAGGTCGACGGGCAGGGCGAGTTCGTGGGCCATCCACGCGTGTGCGGCGGCCTGCGGGTCGCCTGCTTGGCGGAAGTCCAGCAGCTCGGGGCGGGCGGGCGCCACCGCTGCGGTCTCCTGCCAGGCCGTGTCCCCGTCGGTGGTGAAGCGGACGGAGAGCCCGTCGGCCTCGCCGGTGGCGCACGTCACCGCCGTCGCGAACGTCTGCTCGTCCAGCTCCCCGGTGAGCTCGACGTACTCCGCGGTGAGGTACGCGGGGTTCGCCGGGTCGAGTCGCTGCGCGGACCAGAGCCCGAGCTGGGCTTCGGTCAGCGGCAGACGTTCGCGGTCGGTGGTCATGCGCAGTCTCCCGGCGGGAATACTCACCGGACTCCGGTGAGGCGGACAGGGGCGTTGACGGGACGGGCTCGGGCGGGGCGGGCGATGACGGACGTACGAGGGCGGCCCGTGCGGGGCCGGGGCGTACGGGAACGGGGCGTACGGGGCCGGGCCGTGCGGGGCAGGGCCGTGCGGGGCGGGGCCGTGCGGGCACGCCGATGAGACCGTCGGCGTGGCGGCGCGACGGGAGCGGTGGTGGGTGCGTACGGGCCATCGAC
>NZ_JBEYKR010000242.1:0-6586 GCF_040703535.1 Streptomyces sp. NPDC007346 | reverse complement strand
CGCATCGTGGTCGAGCTGCCAGGCGTGCAGGACACCGCCGAAGCCAAGCGTATCCTGGGCAAGACCGCGAACCTGGAGTTCCGTCTGGGTGCCGACGCACCAGCCCGACGGTCTCCGTGTCCGCGTTCATCGCCGTCAGGACGAGCTCCCCGGCCCCGGCGGTGGAGACGGGGGTGAGCATCCCGTCCAGCCGCTGCTGCCAGGAGGTCCGGCCGCTCGCCGCGTCCACGGCGGTGACCAGGGTGGAGGCGCCGGTCGGCGAGTGCTCGAAGGCGTACGCGAGGCCGGACGCCTCGTCGTACAGCCCGAAGTCGGGCCGGGTGTGGCCCGCCAGCGGACGCTCCCACCGGGACACCCCGCTCGCGCCGTCCAGCGCCGTGACCGTGCCGTCGTCCGCGACGACCAGCAGGGTGGAGCCGGCCGGGAACGCGGAGCCGGGGCTCGCGGAGAGACCGGTCTCCCGGACCGGAACGCCCTTCACCGGGTCGTACGCGCGCAGCTTCCCGTCCGGGCCCGCCGAGAGCACCACCCCGCCCGAGACGACGGGCGCCGAGGCGTCGCGGAGCGAGGTGTTCCGGTCCGACCAGAGCACGCGCCCGTTCGCGGGGTCGATCCGCGCGGTCCCGGTCCCGGCCACCGCGCAGTACAGGGCCGCGCCCGCCCCGGCGGAGGAGCAGACGGGGGTGGCGTTGCCGCTGGTCCGCAGCGCGGTGCTCCACGGCGAGAAGGCGGCGCCCTCCGCACCCTTCCCCTCCGACGTACGCTCCGGCGCCTCCGCCGGACCGCCACCGCCACCGCCCCACAGCGCGAACCCCCCGGCGCCCGCCCCCGCCACCAGCAGGAGCAGCGCGGCGGCCGGCACCAGCCGCCCGCGCGTCAGCCGCCACCGCCGGGCCGGCCCCGCCCCGCGCACATGCGTGGTGTCCTCGGCCCCCTCCCGCTCCTCCACCGCGGCGACGGCCGCCACGGCCGGCCGCCGCTGGGCCGGTATGAACGCGGCGGCCTCGTACGACGGCGGCCGCAGCGCCGCCATCACCTCGTCCGGCGTCGGCCGCTCGGCCGGGTCCTTCGCCAGGCAGCGGCTGACCAACTCCGCGAGATCCTCCGGCACCCCGCTCAGATCCGCCTCGTCGTGCACCACCTGGTACGCCACGATGTACGGGCTGTCCGAGTCGAACGGCCCGCGCCCCGTCGCCGCGTGGACGAGCACCGCCCCCAGCGCGAACACATCGGCGGCCGGCCCGACCTCGCGCGGCCGCTGGAACTGCTCGGGCGCCATGTAGGGCGGCGAGCCGATCAGCTTGCCGGTCTCGGTGCGCAGATCACTGTCGTACGGGCGGGAGATCCCGAAGTCGATGACCTTCGGGCCCGCGTCGGAGAGCAGCACGTTGCTCGGCTTCAGGTCGCGGTGGATGACACCGGCCCGGTGGATGTCCCGCAGCGCCTCGGCCAGCCCGGCGGTCAGCCTGCGCAGCTCGGCGGGGGCCAGCGGCCCGTTCCGCTTCACCTGCTCGGCGAGGGTCGGCCCGGGGACGTACAGGGTGGCCATCCACGGCCGTACGGCCTCCGGGTCGGCGTCCACGACGGGCGCGGTGAACGCCCCGCTCACCCGCCGCGCGGCCGCCACCTCCTGCCGGAACCGGGCCCTGAACTCGGGGTCCGCCGCGTACGGCCGGTGCACCACCTTCACCGCGAGCTGGAGTCCGGAGGCGGAGCGCGCCAGGTGGACGACGCCCATGCCGCCCGAGCCGAGACATGCCTCAAGGCGGTAGGTACCCGCATATTCCGGAAACTCCGCTTCCGGATGCGCTCCGGTCCCTGGCAGCGGCGGCATCGCCCACCCCCGTGTTGTGATGCGCAAGCGCGACGCACGGAGCCTAGTCGATGGTGCGTGCGAGCGGCGCGGGGCTTGTTAGCCTGCGCGTCGTACGGCTTCGTACGCATCGTTTCTCAACGGGGGAGGCCCTCATGGGCGTTGACGAGCAGACCGTGGACCCGGCGGCGGAGAGAGCGGCCGAGGCGGCCGAATCCACCGAATCCGCCGCGAACGCGACCACGACCGCGGCGGCGGCACCCGCCTCGCTGCACAAGTACCCGATCGCCCCCGGCTACCGGGTCAACGTCCGCACCGGCCCCGGCACCAGCTACCGGATCGTGCGGACGCTGCCGATCGGGATGAAGGTCCCGATCTACTGCCAGAAGCCGGGCGAGCGGGTCACCGGCCCGTACGGCACGTCGAACATCTGGTGCAACATCGCCAACGGCCAGTTCGTCTCGGACACGTACGTCTACACCGGCAGTGACGGCTACGTGGCTCCGCGCTGCGACTGACCGGACCGCTGAGCCACGTCTCACGGGGAACCCTCAGGCCCGGGGATAATCGACCTGTGAGCAAGAACAGCGAGAACAGCGAGAACAGCGAGAACAGCGAGAACAGCGAGAACGGCGAAGCACCCGGAACCCCGCCCGCCGGAGCCGGCGGCTCCGGCGGCACCTCCACACCCCCCGGCCCGCAGCCCGAGCCGATCCGTTTCTTCGGGACGACCTGGGTCGACCACGACGGCGGCTACGGGCTGCGGCGCGCCGGCGTCGCGGTCGGCTCGCTGGCCGCCGCCGTGGCCGGCTGCCTCGTGCTGCGCTTCGCCTTCGGGGGCCTGGAGATCGCGGAGGTCGGCAGCCTCGTCGGGATGCTGGTGATCGTGATGTTCGCGATCTGCAGCGCCATCGCGTTCCGCAAGACCTGGGAGTCCTACGGCTCCCGCCCGAAGGACCCGGCCCGCGAGGACACCCTGCGCGGCCTGAAGACGATCGGCTTCATCGGCTCGCTGCTCGCGTACTTCGTCCGCTCGCTCATCGAGGCCCCGGGCGAGAAGCTGCGCCGCGCGGAGTACGAGAGGGCCCGCGCCCAGTTCGAGAAGCGCCGCTCGACCCGCACCGGCAACCCGGCGGCCCGCAAGCGCCCGAAGCGCCGCTGACACCAGCACCCCGGCGAGCGCCACCACCGCGACCGCCCCGCACAGGCGTCGCCCGCGCCCTGGCGTGACCAGCCCTTGGCGTCCCTTCGGCGTCCCTTCGGCGTCCCTTCGGTGTCCCCTTGGCGTGGTCCGTGCGTCGCCCCGGCACATCCGGTCCACGCCGCCGCACCGGACAGCGACTCCACCGAGGCGACGAGGACGAAGGCCGACACCGCCCCGGGCGCCCCGGGCGTCCCGGGCACCGCGAGCGCCCCGGGCGTCCCGAGACCGACGGGCCGGGCCCGTCGTCGCAGGCCGCCGGCGGCACGGCGTCGAGCCACCCGGGCCACCCAAACCACCCGAGCCACCCGGACCCGCCCCACCGCCCCACCGAAGAGCGCCACCGCCACGGCCGCCAGCACCACCGCCAGGGGGCGCGGACAGCCCCGGGCCGCCAGCCACCCCCGAGGCCGGACCACGACCACGGCTACGGGCCCCGGCCCCGGCCCCCGCGCTAGCGGTGAGGACCGGACCTGGCGCCCCCGCGCGACGGCCACGACCACGGCCGCACGCCGGAGCAGACGCTTCCGTTCCCCTTCACGGCCTTGATCAAGACCTCACGGCGCGCCCTCAACACCTCCACGCGCCAACACCCCCCACGCGCTCCCAACACCCCCCACGCGCCCCCGACACCCCACGCCCTCCGGTCGAGCCCTCTTGACTGCGGGCCCCGCCAGGTCTGTAATTCATCACATGATGAATTATGACTCCGGCGAGGACCGGCCAGCCCCAGCCGCCGAGGCCCGCGGCCTCACCGTCGTACGAGGCGACCGCACGGTCCTGCGCGGCCTCGACTTCACCCTCGAACCGGGCACCATCACCGGCCTCCTGGGCCCCTCGGGCTGCGGGAAGACCACGCTGATGCGCGCGGTGGCCGGCACCCAGGCCAAGGTGACGGGCACTCTCGACGTCCTCGGCCACCCCGCTGGAGCCCCGGCCCTGCGCCCCCGCATCGGGTACGTCACCCAGGCGCCCTCCGTCTACACCGACCTCACCGTCCGCCAGAACCTGGACTACTTCGCCGCCGTCCTGCACCCCGGTCGCGCCCACCGGGACACCCGCGCGGACGCCGTCACCCGCGCGATCGGGGACGTCGACCTGACGAGCCACGCCGACGCCCTCGCCGGTGCGCTCTCCGGCGGCCAGCGCAGCCGCGTCTCCCTGGCCGTGGCCCTGCTCTCCACGCCCGACCTGCTGGTCCTGGACGAACCCACGGTCGGCCTGGACCCCGTACTCCGCCGCGACCTGTGGGGCCTCTTCCACCGCCTGGCCGCCGACCGGGGCGCCACCCTCCTCATCTCGTCCCATGTCATGGACGAGGCCGAACGCTGCCACCGCCTGCTCCTGATGCGCGAGGGCCGCATCCTCGCCGAGGGCACCCCCGAGGCACTCCGCACCCGCACGGGCACCGGAACGGTGGAGGAGGCATTCCTCCACCTGGTCGACGAGGCGACGACGTCCGGCCCTCACCCCCAGGAGCCCACCCCATGACCACGCGAACAGCGCCCCCCGCCCCCGCCGCCCCCACCGGCCGGGCCCTGACCCTCTCCCGTACGACGGCCACCGCCGCCCGGGTCCTGCGCCAGCTCCGCCACGACCCGCGCACCGTCGCGCTGCTGCTGGTCGTCCCGGTCGCGATGATCACCCTGCTCCGTTACGTCTTCGACGACGCCCCCGAGACGTTCGACGCGATCGGAGCCTCCCTCCTCGGCATCTTCCCGCTGATCACGATGTTCCTGGTGACCTCGATCGCCACCCTGCGCGAACGCACCTCGGGCACCCTCGAACGCCTCCTCGCCCTCCCCCTCGGCAAGGGCGACCTGATCGCCGGGTACGCCCTCGCGTTCGGCGCGGTCGCCGTCGTCCAGTCCGCCCTGGCCACCGCCGTCTCCGTCTGGCTGCTGGGTCTGGACGTCACCGGCTCCCCGTGGCTGCTGCTCCTGGTCGCCCTGCTCGACGCCCTCCTCGGCACGGCGCTCGGCCTCTTCGTCTCCGCGTTCGCCGCGTCCGAGTTCCAGGCCGTCCAGTTCATGCCGGCGGTGATCTTCCCCCAGCTCCTGCTCTGCGGCCTGTTCATCCCACGCGACCGGATGCACCCGGTACTGGAGGCGATCTCGAACGTCCTGCCCATGTCGTACGCCGTCGACGGCATGAACCAGGTCCTCCACCACCCCGACCTCACCGGTGACTTCCTCCGGGACGTCGCGATCGTCGCGGGAAGCGCACTGCTGGTCCTCTGCCTGGGCGCCATCACCCTGCGCCGTCGCACGTCCTGAGACGCCACCGCACACCCTGGGACCCCGGTGCGAGGATGACGGACAAGACGACGGTTACGCATTCGACGCGTCCGACACATTCAGCGCATCCCGACCCCAGCACCGCCCGGAGGGTGAACGCATGACCCAGACAGTCGCAGTCCTCGGCACCGGCAAGATCGGCGAGGCCCTCCTCAGCGGCATGATCCGGGCGGGCTGGCGACCGGCCGACCTCCTGGTGACCACGCGCCGCAGCGAGCGCGCCCAGGAGCTGCACACGCGGTACGGAGTCGAGTCGGTCGGCAACGCGGAGGCGGCGAAGGCCGCGGACATCCTCATCCTCGCGGTGAAGCCGCAGGACATGGGCAAGCTCCTCGACGAGCTGGCCCCGCACGTCAGCGCCGACCGCCTGGTCATCAGCGCGGCCGCCGGCATCACCACCACGTTCATCGAGGAGCGGTTCACCGCGGGCACCCCGGTCGTGAGGGTCATGCCCAACACCCCGGTCCTCGTGGACGAGGGCATGTCCGTCATCTCGGCCGGCAGCCACGCCACCGGCGCGCACCTCACCACCACCGAGGAGATCTTCGGCGGCGTCGGCAAGACCCTGCGCGTCCCGGAGTCCCAGCAGGACGCGGCCACCGCCCTCTCCGGCTCCGGCCCCGCCTACTTCTACTTCCTCGTCGAGGCCATGACCGACGCGGGCATCCTGCTGGGCCTGCCCCGCGCCCAGGCCCACGACCTCATCGTCCAGGCCGCCATCGGCGCCGCCGTGATGCTCCGGGACAGCGGCGAACACCCGGTCAAGCTCCGCGAGGCGGTCACCAGCCCCGCCGGCACCACGATCAGCGCGATCCGCGAACTGGAGAACCACGGCGTACGGGCCGCCCTCATCGCCGCCCTGGAGGCCGCCCGCGACCGCAGTCGCGAACTGGCCTCGGGCAACGGCTGACCAGCTCCCGAGCCACTCGCCCCACCCCCGGCCACCGCCCCACGGGCCGGGGGTTGACACACCCCGACCGGGACCGTAATGTGCTCCGAGTTGTCCGACGTGAGCGCCGACCCCGGTCGGTCCCCGGACAGCCATTCCGCAGTAACCACGACCAGCGAGCGACCTCGTGTCGCCTGCTTTTTCGTGCGCATTCGCGAAATGAGGAATCCGCGTTCGAAGGGACGCACCCCCGATTAGCGTCGGGGGGCAGCATTCCGCTAAAGTCTCACTCGTCGGAACGGCCCAACGGCCGGGAAGACAAGCCCCGCTGACTGGGAGTCAGGCCCGAAAGGATCTGATAGAGTCGGACTCGCCGGAAAGGGAAA
>NZ_JBEYKR010000241.1:0-6598 GCF_040703535.1 Streptomyces sp. NPDC007346 | reverse complement strand
GGGCCGGGCCCCGCCCCCGGGGCTTCTCGGTGGGGGTGCCCGAACCCCTTCCCGGGTGCCGCACCGCCCCTCGACCGGCGGCTCCTACACCTCGGCGGCCCGGCGCCGCTCACCGCCGGAGCGGGAGCGACGCCGGACGCACGGGGCGTCAGCTCTGGGTGGTACGCCGCTTACGGACGGCCCACAGGATCCCGCCACCGGCGAGCAGCACCGCGAGAGCGGCGCCACCGATGACCGGCGTGGCGGACGACGAACCGGTCTCGGCCAGGTCCGGCGAGTCGGGGGCCGGAGCGGGCGCCGCGGGCGCGGACTCCGAAGGCTCCCCGCCGGGGGTGTCGCCCGGCTCGGGCGTCTGCGTGCCCGGAGTCTCCGACGGCGTCGACTCGGTCGGAGTCGGCTCCGTGGGGGTGGGCTCGGCGGGGGTCGGCTCGGTCGGCGTGGGCTCGGTCGGGGACGGCGTGGGAACCGGCTCCCCCTCGCACACGTCGGCCGTCTTCTCGCCCTTGTACGAGTACTTGCCGTCCTTGCCGCCGTCCTTGACGACCAGTCGCACCGTCAGCGGCTCGGAGTGCTCGGGAAGCGCGAGCTGCCTGTTGAACTCCTTGCCGAAGGTCTCGGTGGGCAGGAGGTCCTTGCCGTCCACGGTGATGGTCACCGTGTTGGGGACGTCCGGCGTGTAGTCCTTGAGGTCGACAGTCACCTCATCGCAGGTCACGGCCCACGTGGGGGTGTGAGCCGCGGCCGGACCGGCGGAGATGACGCCTCCGGTCAGACCGACGACCGCAGCGGCCACGAGTGCTCCCGCGCCACGCCACGATCTCCTGGGTATGGTCATGGATACTTCCTCCAGCTGAATCTCATCGCCCGAATGGCGGTGGAGCGCACAGTACTGCCATCACCCCGGGAGGACACACCCGCCCTGTGGGTCGTTCCCGGGACGAACTCCGGCCATATCTCCGCCACTTCTCACAAGACGGACAACGGCTTCGCGCCACTGTCCGCCGACGACGGTTCAGCGGCCGGTGCCGCCGACTGCCGGGGGCGCCGTGCGGAGGTCTCTCACATCCTTGTACTTCAGAGGGCCTTGTGCATGATGTGCACGCCCACATAACCCTGGGTCGGGTGGTTGAACCCCTCGGGAAGGGTGCCGATCACCTCGAAGCCGATGGACTCGTACAACGTGACGGCGTGGGTGTTGGTCTCGACCACCGCGTTGAACTGCATCGCCCGGAAACCGGCCGTACGGGCCCACTCGACCGAGTGCTCGCACAGGGCACGCCCCACGCCCTTGCCGGAGTGGGCGGGGTCGACCAGGTACGTGGCGCTGGCCACGTGCGAGCCGTTGCCCATGTGGTTCCGGTTCATCTTGGCCGTACCGAGGACCGCCCCGGTCTCGTCGACGGCGACGACCACGCGGCTCGGCGGGGCGACGTACCACCACCCCCGAGCCTCCTCCTTCCCGAGGTCGAGGGGGTAGGTGAGGGTCTCGCCCGCGGCGATGATCGTGTGGAAGAAAGGCCAGATGTCGGACCAGTCCTCGGTGGTTGCTTCCCTGATCAGCATGCGGACATCATGCCTGGCCCGACGAATCACCCGTCCGCGAGCGACTGCTCCTCGCTCCGCCGGCGCCATCCCAGCCTTGCCAGCAGCCGTTTTCCGCCCGGCTCCCGCCCGCCGGAAAGCGTCTCCCCGGAGGAGCGCGGCAAGGGCGGTGCCGTCGCCACGACGGGCAGGGGCCGTGGTGGAGACGCGCACGGAACGGGGAGCGGGGCGGGTGCCATGCGCGCCCCGGGGTCGTCGCCCGGCCGTGGAGCCGGCCGGTCCTCGCGGGCCCGGTCCAAAGTGAGCGTCAGATTGATCCGCCGCCACAGGATCTCGTCGGGATCGTCCGCCAGCATCAGCTCCCCCATCGTCTCCCTGGCCGCCACCGAGCCCGGCCGGCCGAAGACGGGCTCCGGCCTGACCCGTACGAGATAGGCCCGTTCATAGGGGTCCTCGACCACCTCCGCCAGGTGTGCGGAGTCCAGTGCGGACGCCTCGATGGCGGCCCGCGCCCAGGGGTCGTCGGTGCGGTTCAGCAGTCGGTCGATGCGCTGGGTCCGCCAGTTGCGTGCCCTCCAGTCGCCGCCCGCCTCCAGCATCGTGCGCATCCCGAGGGGCGTACGGCCGGCGAGCAGCTCGGGCTCGCGCACCGCGAACGAGGCCAGCTCGTCGGCGAGATAGAGCCAGACCACCGCGCGGTACCGGTTGAGGTAGAACGTGACCGGCGAGACGCAGCCGGCCCGGGTCAGCCGGGTGAACCGCGCGGGGACGATGCCGAGCAGAGCGGCGCCCTCCGCGGTGCCGACGGTGCGGACGCGCTCGCCCAACCCGTCGGGGAATCCCGGCTCTTCGCGCAGGCGCGCGATCTCCCGCTGGTGCACCCGCGGCCGCCCGCCACCGGGCTGGGCGGTGACCGCGATCAGCCCGAGGTGCACGGCGAGCTCGAATTCGCCGCGCCGAAGCCCCAGTTCCTGCGCCGCCCGGCCTGCGGCCACCGTGGCCGTCGATGGAGCGGGCGGGGTGCGCACGCCCTCGTCCCGGCCCTCGCCGCCGTCCTGGATGTCGTACGTGCCCTCGGCCCGCGCGCGGATCGCTTCCTTGACCGTCATGACCGTCCTCCCCGTGAGCTTCGAATACTCTCCGTGATCACGGTAGCTCGGCGAGGTCTTCTCCGGTCCGGCCTGTGGATAACTCTGCCGGACCGGAGAAAGCAGCAGGTCAAAACGGGTTCAGCAGGATACCGGAAGGCGGTCAGAAGGGTTCGATGCCCTCCGGGCCGCCCTGGCGGACGGCTACGCCGAGGTGTTCGCCGACCCGGTTGACGAGCAGGGTCATCTCGTAGGCCACCTGCCCCACGTCGGCTTCGGCGGCGGTCAGCACGCACAGGCAACTGCCGTCGCCGGCGGCGGTCACGAAGAGCAGCGCCTCGTCGAACTCGACCATGGTCTGGCGGGCCCGACCGGCCCGGAAGTGGCGCCCCGAACCGCGCGCCAGGCTGTGCAGGCCGGAGGAGACCGCGGCCAGGTGTTCGGCGTCCTCGCGGGCCAGCCCGGTACTGGCCCCGGTGACCAGGCCGTCGTTCGACAGCACCAGGGCGTGTCGTATGTACTGCACCCTGCTGGTGAGATCGTCAAGGAGCCAGTCAAGTCCCCGGTCAAGCGCCATCTGCTCGTCCTCCCCGTGCCTTCGTTCCCCGTGCCCCGCTACGCGCGCAAGCCTTGCGCACCGCCTGCGTGGGGGCAAGCGCCCCCCGCCCCCGGGGGCGCCGCTTCGCGCCACGCGGGCATCGGGCCCAGGATGAGCGCATGGCACATCACATGACCGATGAGGAATGGCGGGCCTTCGTCTCCGAGGGCACCCGCACCGCGAAGGTTTCGACCGTGCGGGCCGACGGCAGTCCGCACATCGCGCCCGTCTGGTTCCTGCTCGACGGCGATTCACTGGTCTTCAACACCGGCAAGAAGAGTGTGAAAGGCCGCAATCTGGAGCGCGACGGCCGGGTCTCCCTGTGTGTCGACGACGACCGGCCACCGTACGCGTTCGCCGTGGTGCAGGGGCGTGCGGAGCTGAGCGAGGACCCCGACGAGCTGCTGCGGTGGGCGACGCGGATCGCCCGGCGCTATGTCGGGCCGGAGACCGCCGAGGAGTTCGGGCGGCGCAACGGTGTGCCCGGTGAGCTGGTGGTGCGGGTGCGGATCGACAAGGTGGTCGCCCTGGCCGACATGGCCGACTGAACGGCCGCTCCCCGCCGGTCGGCGTCAGCCGACGGAGTCGAGGAGCCGGGTGGTGTGCACCCGCCCGGCGTACTCGACCGTACGGATCAGGACGTCTTTGCCGGAGTCCCGGTCGCGCGCGTCGCCCAGTACGACGGGCGTGCCCCGGTCCAGGTCAAGGGCGTGCGACACGTCGTGCGCGGCGTAGGCGCGGGCCCCGGGGAAGCGGTTGACGGCGACGACGAACGGATGCGACGGGGCCGACGGCCGCGATGGGGTCCTCAAGGCGCCGGGCGCCGGGTGTCGACGAGGACGTCCGCTGCCAGGGCCCTTCGGAGAGCTCGTCCCCAGGAACCGGAAGCGGTCCTGGCCCGGTGTCCCGAACAGGTACGGCGACAGACCGGCGTGGATGGTAATACGGCCGAAATCCATCGCTCCGGTCGAGGCGGTCTTCCCCCGCGAGTGAGCCGCACACCTCTGGCGGAGCTCTGGTCAGCCGTTCGGACATCGCTGCCGGCACGCCCTGGCAACCGGCTGCGCGGCCCGAGGGAGTTGATCGTTCTTGATCGGGGCGGGCCCATCCCGCCCGCTCCTGTCGCATCTCGCCCCTGTACCGTCCGGCTTCTGGCCTCTTGTCGTCCGCACGGCAGTCGGTGTGGACTCGTGACGGGCTCCGAACGCGTCCGGCGTGGCCTCTACACTGGTTTCTTTCGCTCGCGGCGACGGATGCGGTGACGGGTCCGGGCGGGCGGCCCACGGACGGGAGAGAACAAGAGTGTCGACAGGTACCGGCGGCGGTTTCCAGGATCCGCCCGCCGAGGTGCTGGCCGAGGCCGCCGCCGCGTTCGGGCTCCTGGCGACACCGGCGAGGCTGCACATCGTATGGGCACTGGCCCAGGGCGAGAGCGATGTGACGGGCCTCGCCGAGCGGGTGGGCGGCACGCTCCCCTCGGTCAGCCAGCACCTGACCAAGCTCAAACTGGCCGGTCTCGTGCGCTCACGCCGTGAGGGCCGCCGGCAGGTCTACCTGGTCGACGACCCCGACGTGGTGACGGTCGTCCGGCTCATGGTCGGCCAGCTCGCCGAGCGCGCCGGACACCTGGCCCAGGAGCCCGTCCGCCTGCGTGAGCTCGGTGCCTGAGCACAGCGCAGCCGCGGAACCCGAACGTACCGGCCCCGGCGCGTCGGCCTCCGTGACACCGTTCCCGGGTACCGACACATCCGCGTCGAGCCCCGTCACGGCCGGCGTCGGAACGGACTCCGCTGCCACCGGCCCGCCTCCCGGCACCGAAGCGGACCTGCCGGAGGTGAAGACCTCCCTCCAGATACTGCGCTCGCTGGACAGCGGACCGCGCGGGCTGGTGGAAGCGCGCGCCGAGGAACGGCTCGCCCGGTTCGGCGAGAACGTGCTGCCCGCCTGGCGGCCGGTCCCCTGGCCCCGGCGTCTCGTCCGCAGTCTCCGGGACCCCTTCACCTCCGTACTCCTGTGTCTGGGACTGGTCTCCGCTCTCGTCTCCGCCTGGGGCACGGCCTGCGTGATCCTGACCCTGGTGGCGGTCAGCTGCCTGCTGCGCTCGGCCGAGGAGCACCGCGCCGACCGTTCGACGGCGGCGCTCAGGGAGCTGGTGGCGACCACGGCGACCGTCGTGCGCCGGACCTCGGCGGAGGCGGCACCCCGGGAGCGGGAGATTCCGGTGGCCGACCTCGTACCCGGCGATGTGATCCGCCTGGGGCCGGGCGATCTCGTACCGGCCGATGTGCAGGTGCTGCGCGCCGGCGGGCTCACGGTGCACCAGTCGGCGCTGACCGGGGAGTCGGCGCCGGTGGCGAAGCACCCCCTCGACGTGCCGGACCCCTCGCTCGCCGGGGCCGGGCCCTTCGCACAGCCGCAGCTGTGCTTCCAGGGCAGCAGTGTGACGTCCGGCAGCGGTACGGCGGTGATCGTGGCCACCGCGGGGGCGACCCGGTTCGCCGCCGCGCACGACGGCCGGGCCCGGCAGCGGGGTGCGAGCGCCTTCGACCGGTCGGTGCAGGGCATCTCCTGGACGCTGATCCGGTTCATGCTGCTGACCCCGCCGCTGGTGCTGATGGCCAACGCGGCGCTGCGGGGCCGGGGGCTGGAGACCCTGCCGTTCGCCGTGGCCGTGGCGGTGGGGCTCACGCCCGAGATGCTGCCCGTCATCGTCACGACGGCGCTCGCACGGGGCGCGGCCCGGCTCGCCCGGACCAGCGGGGTCATCGTCAAACGGCTGCCGGCCCTGCACGACCTGGGCGCCGTCGATGTGCTGTGCCTGGACAAGACGGGCACGCTGACCGAGGACCGGCCTGTCGTGGAAGCGGCGGTCGACGGCTCGGACCTGCCCGACCCCGAGGTGCTGCGGTGGGCGGCGCTCAGCGCGCTGTGGACCCTCCAGCTGGCGGAGCTGCCCGCCCCGGACGCCCTGGACGAAGCGGTGCTGGACGCCGCGGAGGAGGAGGCCGGGGGGTGGGGGCCGCACGCCGCGTACGAGGGTGTGGCGGCGCTGCCCTTCGACCCGGTACGGCGGGTGGCGACCGCGGTGGTCCGGCGGCCGGGCCGGCTCGGCGTCCACACGCTGGTGACCAAGGGGGCCGTGGAGGCGGTGCTCGAACGGTGCGCGCTGGCGGGGGACGAGCGGGAGCGGCTGCTCGCCCTGGCCGGCCGGAAGGCGGAGTCGGGGCTGCGTCTGCTGGCCGTGGCCCGCGCCGACCGGGCCGCCCGGCCGGGCGCGTACACCCCGGCGGACGAGCGGGCAAAGCGCGACAGGGCGCCGGTTACATAGGTCAGCCCGATGGGCAGCCCGTTCACCTCTTCGACCGCCGCA
>NZ_JBEYKR010000240.1:0-6804 GCF_040703535.1 Streptomyces sp. NPDC007346 | reverse complement strand
TGTCGTCGCCCTGCTGCTGCGCGTGGCGTTGACGGCGGCGGCACGGGACGGCGATCTGGTCCGGGTCACCGTTGTGGTGGCCGCCCCCTCGGGGGACCCGCGCGGATGCGCGCTCGGGGCGAGCGTGCTGCCGCTGGCCCTGGCGGGGATGGGGGCGGGAGCGGCCGTCACGCTGCTGGGGCTGCGCGGGGCGCGGGCGGCGCTGGCCCTGGCCGGATCGGCCGCACTGGTGGGTCTGGCCGCCGCGGCCGTGGCGCACAGCTGGCTCGGCGCCATCACGGGCGACTGGTGGACGGAGGCCGGCGTCCTCGGCCTGACGGTCCTGGCCATCAGCGCGGCGGTGGCGGGGCTCGCCGCCCTGCTCGGCCCACGCGGGCTCGGCCTCGGCGCGCTGCTGATGGTCCTGCTGGGCAACTCCTTCTCCGGGGTCACCAGCGCCCCACAGCTGCTCCCCGAGCCGGTCGGCGCGATCGGCCAGTGGCTGCCGCCGGGCGCGGGCGGATCACTGCTGCGCTCGGTCGCGTTCTTCGACGGCAGCGCGGCGGGCGGTGCCGTGCTGACGCTCGCGCTCTGGTCGGGGCTCGGCCTGGCGGCGGTCCTGGTCGCCGGCCGGCGGGGTACGGCGGCCGTGCCGGCCGGAGTTCAGGCGCCGGAGTCGCCCTGATGGCGGTGCTCGGCGGCGATGCCGAACCGCTGCCGTTCGCCGGGGGCCGGCGCGGCGGAGCCGATCGAGGAGACCGAGCTGATCACCTGCTCCTCGGCCACGGCCTCCTCCCCTTCGAGCCGTTCCAGGTCGGCGGCGGACACCAGCGCGACGAGCGGCTTGCCGTGCCGCGTCACGACCACCCGTTCACCGCCGTAGACGACGCGGTTGATCAGGTCGGCGAGCTCCGCCCGTGCTTGCGTCACCGGAATCTCGTAAGCCATGGCCCCAGCTTAAGGCGCGCGCGCAACCGCCAGGGGCGCCCTCCGGCATCCGCACGGCCGGCCCCCCGGGAGGCCGGCCGGGCAAGGCGTGACCACCACTCCCCCGTGCTTTGGTCACAACTCCGTCACCACCGGAACGTTCAGCTCCTGCGGGCACATCCGATTCACTAGCTTCGTACCTCTGACAACTGCCTTGGGGTACAGATGAATTGGAACGACCCGCAGCACCCGTCGCAGCAGCCGAACTGGGGGCAGCCCACACCCGTCCCGCCACCGAGCCCCGCGTCCGGCCCCCGGTGGGCCCGCAAGCGCGTCGTCCTCCCTGCCGCCGGTGTGCTGCTCCTGCTCGGCGTGGGGATCGGCGCCGCGGGTGAGCAGCCGGAGACCGTGCCGGCGGCGGCGGTGAAGACCGAGCCGGGGCCGACGGTGACCGTCACCGTGACGGAGACGGCGAAGGTCACGGTGACGGCCAGTCCGGAGCCGGCCCCCACGGTCACGAAGATCAAGGAGGTACGGGTGACCGTCACCGCACCCCCGCCGGAGCCTGCCGCCGCCGCGCCCGACCCGGTGTACGACGATGACGACGACTCGGGCGCGGGGTCGACGTACTACAAGAACTGCACCGCCGTCCGCGCCGCCGGAGCCGACCCCATCAGGGCGGGCGAACCGGGGTACGGGCGGCACCTGGACCGCGACGGTGACGGGATCGCCTGCGAGTAGCCCCCTGCCGGGGCTCGCCCTGACCCTCACCCCGAGAACCTCTCTCCTCGCCGAACACCCCCACCCGTTCTGTACGTCCTGTACATTTCTGACGGGGTGTTCGCGTGCGGCTTCGTCCTGCGCCGCCCCTGCGTTCCTTCACGCACCGAGGAGAGGGGCTCCGCCATGATCCGACCCGCCGCCCGCTACGTACTGCCCGAGTTCACCGAGCGCACCTCAGCCGGAGCCCGGACCCAGGACCCGTACTCCAAGCTCCTGTCCGAGCGGATCGTCTTCCTCGGGAGTCCGATCGACGACACCGCGGCGAGCGATCTGATCGCGCAGCTCATGTACCTGGAGCACGCCGACCCGGACCGGCCGCTGTCGCTCTACATCAACTGCCCCGGCGGCTCGTTCGGCGCGATGGCGGCGGTCTACGACACGATGCGGTTCCTGACGTGCGACGTGGAGACCTTCTGCCTGGGACAGGCCTGCTCCTACGCGGTCGCCCTTATGGCGGCCGGAGCCCCAGGGCGCCGGCACGCCCTGCCCGGCGCGCGGGTGGTCCTCGCGCAACCCGCCCTGGCGGAGCCGCTGCGGGGCCGGCCGGCCGACCTGGAGGTCCAGGCGCGCGAACTGGTCCGTATCCGCGAGCTGTTCACGGCCATGCTGGTCCGGCACACCGGCCGGACCGCCGAGCAGGTAACCGCCGGCATCGAACGCGACACCGTCCTCGATGCGAAGGCGGCCCTCGCCCACGGGCTGGTGGACCACGTCGTGAAGAACCGCTAGTCGGCCAGAGCGCGGACGAAGCGGGAGGTCAGGGCCGTGGGCGCGGTGATGGCCGTGCCCACGACGACGCTGTGGGCGCCGCGCGCGAGGGCCTCGGCCGCTTCCTCGGGGGTGTTGATACGGCCTTCGGCGACGACCGGCACGGAGACGGCGGCCGAGAGGGCGGCCACGAGACCCAGGTCCGGGCCGGTCTGCTCAGGGGTGCCCGGGACGTAGCCGGACAGGGTCGTGGAGACGAAGTCGGCCCCCTGCCCGGCGGCGGCGATCCCCTCGGCGAGCGTGGAGACATCGGCCATGACCAGGGCGCCCGCCCCGTGCACGGCCGTGACCAGCTCGGCGAAGGTGGAGCCGTCCGGGCGCGGCCGGTCGGTGGCGTCGGCGGCGACCACGGCCGCGCCGGCCTCGGCGACGGCCAGGGCGTGCCGGACCGTCGGGGTGATGTAGACGCCGGTGTCGCCGTCCTTCCACAGGCCGATGACCGGCAGGCCCACCGCCTCCACGATCGCCGCGACGACCTCCGGCTCGTTGGCGCGGATCGCGCTGCCGCCGCCGGCGGCTGCCGCCAGGGCGAGGCGTACCAGGGTGGCGGTCTCCCGCATCGGGTCGCCGGGGGGCGCCTGGCAGGAGACGATCAGCCGGCCCCTGAGCGTGTCGGTCAGATCCTGTGCGGTCATCGGGCAACTCCCGGGTGGTGGAGGGGCAGTGTGGTGGTCAGGGCCGCGGCGCCCCGTACGGCGGCGTCGTGGCCCAGGAGCGGGGGCTCGGGCCGGAGCCCCCGCAGCGGGGGCATCAGCTCGGAGGCGAAGGCGGCGGCCAGCGCGTCGCCGTGCAGCGCACCGATCCGGGGGACTCCCCCGCCGACGACGACCCGGTCGGGGCCGAGGGCGTTGGCGAGGCCGCCGAGGACGCGGCCGGCCGCCGTCGCACCGGTGGTGATGGCGTGTTCGGCGGCCCGATCGCCGTGGGCGGCGCGGTCCGCGACCGTTTCGAGCCGGTCCACCGGGGCCCCGGTGAGCCGCTCGTAGTGGGCGGTGATGCCGGGTCCGGAGGCGATGACCTCCAGGTGTCCGGTGGCGCCGCAGGTACAGGGCAGTCCGGCCGCTTCGGCGCTGGGCAGATGGCCGAGGTGGCCGGCGATGCCGGCCGCGCCGTGGAGCATCCGTCCGTCGACGGCGAGGGCGCCGCCCACGCCCGTGCCGATGGCCGCGAACAGCAGCGAGCCCTGGCCCCCCGGCAGGGCGTCGAGCTCCGGCCCCGCGGTGGCCCGTACGTCGTTGTCGCAGGCCACGGGGGTGCCCGTACGGTCCGCCAGACCGGTGCCGAGGGCGGTGCCGGCCCAGCCGCGGATGGAGTCGGTGGCGCTGGTGACGATGCCGCTGCGGGGGTCGACGACCCCGGCGGCGGCGATGCCGACCGCCGTGGCCAGGCGGCCCGGGTCCACCTCGGCCGCCGCGGCGGCGAGTGCGTCGAGCACCGCGGCCGCGCCGTCCCGGGCCGGGGTGGGCCGGGTGTGCCGGGCCAGCACCCGGCCGTCGGCGCCGAAGAGCGCGGCTGCGATCTTCGTACCGCCGAGGTCCAGGCCGATCACCGGGGCGCCGGTCGCCCGCGCGGTCATCGGACCGGCGGCAGACCGGCGCCGCTCAGCCGCTCCGCGACGCGCGCGACGGACTCGGCGGACAGCGGGATCTGGGGGAAGGCGGTGGCGCCGTTGTCGATGACGCCGAGCAGCCGCAGCGCCTCCTTGAAGGAGCCGAGCGCCGACGAGCTGCGGCCCATGTCCTGTTCCGGGCCGACGTCGACCATCGCGAACAGCTCGACGAGCCGCTCCTGCTCCTGGGCGGCAAGCGCCCAGTCACCGGCTCGCGCGGCGTCGTACAGGCGTACGTAGCCGGCCGGGTCCACGTTGCCGATGCCGGGTACGACACCGTCGGCTCCGGCCAGCAGGGCCGCGTCCACGGTGAGTTCGGAGCCGGTCAGCACGCTGAAGTGCGGTGCCGGGCCCTGGGCCCGGCCGTCCCGTCCGCCGAGCTCCACGAGGAGCCTGCGCGTGCCGCCCTCGTCACCGCTGCTGTCCTTGAGGCCGGCCAGGGTTCCGTCCTCGGCCAGCTCGCGCACCAGAGCGGTGGAGAGCTTGGAGTGCACGGCGACCGGGATGTCGTAGGCGAACGGCGGCAGGTCGACGGCGGCACGCAGCCGCCGGAAGTGTCCGGCGATCTCCTTCGGGTGCGTGCGGGTGTAGAAGGGCGCGGTGGCGACGAGGGCGTCCGCGCCCAACGACAGGGCGGTCCGGGCGTGTTCGGTCACCCGGGCGGTCGTCGTGTCGATGGTCCCGGCGAGAACCGGGACCCGGCCGGCGGCCGCGGTGACCACGGTCTCCAGGGCGCTCGCGCGCTGGACATCGGTCAGATAGGCGACCTCGCTGGTGGAGCCGAGTGCGAAGAGACCGTGCACGCCGCTGTCGACGAGGTGGCCGACGAGCCGGCCCAGGGAAGCCGTGTCGACCTCCCCGCGGTCGTCCAGCGGGGTGCAGACCGGCGGCACGACGCCGCGCAGCAGTGAGGGCAGGGACATGGTGATGGGGCTCCAGCTTGACTCGGACCGGCGGTCTGCCGCGGCGAGAGGGATGAGACCGAGACATGAGACGTAAGATGTCTGATGTCTTGGGCTCACCTTAGACCGCCGCCCAGGCCACCGGTCAAGAGGGGAAGGGCACGCCGGGGGCGGGGCGAGGGCCCTGCGGGAGGACCGTCGCCCCGCCTCGGCCGTGCACATCGGGCGGGCGACCGCATGCGGACGGGTGGAGCCGCGGCCTGCCCGGCGCCGGTGGTCACGGAGTCACGGTCACCGACCTGCTGCCCGAGGCCTGCTTGCCGTCGGACTTGTAGGTCACGGTCAGCTCGGCCGTCCCCGAGGCGCCCGCCGGGATCGTGACCGGGACCTTGATGTTCGCGCCCTCGCCCGGCCGCGTGGCCGGGAACGCCACCTGCTCGGTCGCCCAGCCGCCGGGGACCGTCAGGTCGAGCGTCCCCGCGCTGCGGGTGACGTCCATCCGGTTGACGACCCGGACGGTCACCTCCGTGGTCGTCCCCGCCTTCATCGTGGCGGGAGGCGTGATGGTGATGTCCGCGCAGGTGCCGCCGAGCCACTTCAGGTCGAAGGAGGAGTAGGTGATGTGCTTGTAGTCGTCGCGCTCGTAGAGCAGCCCGAGCCGGCCGTCCGGCAGCCGGGTCAGCGTCGAGTAGGCGGCGCTGTTCGGGTCGACGACCTTCCGGATCGGCCAGGTCCTGCCGTTGTCGCACGACATCTTCACGGTGAGGTTGCTCCGCGAGGTGCTGTCCGTGTTGCTGAACAGCAGCCATGACGCCTGGGGGTGGGAGGCGGGGACGTCCGGGGCGTACCGGATGACCGAGCCGTTGTTCGCCGGGTCGCGCAGGCCGGTGTCCTGGGTGAACGGCGTGTAGTTGACGCCGCCGTCCGTGGAGTAGGCGATGGTCCGGTAGGGCGCGGAACGGTTGTTGAGCATGATCCGGCCGTCGCTGAGTTCGACCGTCTTGTTCTCGTCACCGCCCGGACCGACCGGGTTGCCCATCTTCCAGGTCGCTCCGTGGTCGTCGCTGTAGGCGCTGACCGCGTAGTTGGCGCCGTTGTGGCGGATGGCGTACTGCTGGATCAGGCGGCCCTTGTACGCGCCGGCGCGCACCTGGATGCCTTCGCCGGAGGCCGCGAACATGCCGCCCCAGGCGGGGTTCTTGATCTGCTGGGTGATGCGGCGGTGGGCCCAGGTCACCCCGTCGTCGTCCGAGTAGCTGTAGTCGGCCTGGAGGACGTCCGGGTCGGTCTCGTCGTTGCCGGTGGCCGAGCCGAAGAAGCCCTGGTTCACGGAGCCCGCGTAGAAGACGAAGATGCGTCCCGTCGTGCGGTCCACGAGCAGGCTGGGGTCGCCGTAGCCCTTGGGGGCGGCTTCCTTGCGGACCACCTGCTGGCTCTGCCAGGTGGCCCCGCCGTCGGTGCTGCGCCGCAGGACCACACCGAGGTTGCCGGGCAGGTCGCCGAGGGTGGGCCGGGTGTCGTAGGCGGCGAGCAGGGTGCCCTTGACGGAGGTCGTCAGCGCGGGGATGCGGTAGTGGGGGGAGCCGACTCCCTGGGTCGCGATGTCCTGGGAGGTCAGTTCGCCGGGGGCGGCGGTGGCGCTGTGTGCGGTGCCTGCCGTGGCGGCCAGCATGACGGCGGCGGACAGGATGGCCAGGGGGGCTCTGCGCTGCATGGACGATCTCTCTTCTCGTGAGGGGGAGACGTGCGGACGGAGAGGGACGCGCGGCGGGCGGGGCCCGCGCGTCAGGGGAGGACCGGCCACTTCCGCCAGGCCGGCCATGGCGCGCTGGAAGG
>NZ_JBEYKR010000239.1:0-6805 GCF_040703535.1 Streptomyces sp. NPDC007346 | reverse complement strand
CACGCGGTGGGCGCCCGCTCGGCTCCGTGCGTGTCGCGGGGTAACGATCGCGTCGCTCACCGAGTCCCCGCCACGAAACCCTTGACGCTTCGTTCACTCGGGAGAAACACTGCCGGTCAACGGTCGGCATTGTCGAACGCTTAACGGCAATACGCGTTAGGGTGTGACAGTGCCAAGGGCCGGTCAAGCCCTTACAGGTGGGCTGCCCACGCTTTGTGGATACCCATCTGGGGCGCGGACCACCGGAGGGAATCGGTGTTCCGCTCTCCCCTGGACGAAGGACAAAGGAGTCGCGGGTGTCCAGCTCCGACATTTTCATCGGCGAGACCATCGGTACCGCCCTACTCATCCTGCTCGGCGGCGGTGTCTGTGCCGCCGTCACGCTGAAGCGCTCGAAGGCACAGAACTCGGGCTGGCTCGCCATCACCTTCGGGTGGGGTTTCGCCGTCATGACCGGCGCCTACCTGGCCGGCGGCGTCTCGGGCGCCCACCTCAACCCGGCGGTCACCCTCGGTCTGGCCATCGAGGGCGGCACCGCGTGGGGCGACGTGCCCCTCTACCTCGTCTCCCAGCTGCTCGGCGCGATGATCGGCGCCGTACTGGTCTACGCGGTGTACTACGGGCAGTTCCACGCCCACCTCACCGACCCGGAGATCGTCGGTACGCCCTCCACCGACGAGGGCATGGTCGACCAGACCGCCGCCCCCAAGGCCGGACCGGTGCTCGGGATCTTCTCCACCGGCCCCGAGATCCGCAACGGCGTGCAGAACGTCGTCACCGAGGTCATCGCCACGATCGTGCTGGTCCTGGCGATCCTGACGCAGGGCCTGAACGACGAGGGCAACGGCCTGGGCACGCTCGGCGCCCTGATCACCGCCCTGGTCGTCGTCGGCATCGGCCTCTCCCTCGGCGGGCCCACCGGCTACGCCATCAACCCGGTCCGCGACCTCGGCCCGCGCATCGTGCACTCCGTGCTGCCGCTGCCGAACAAGGGCGGTTCGGACTGGGGCTACGCCTGGGTACCCATCGTGGGCCCGCTCATCGGCGGCGCCCTCGCCGGCGGGCTCTACAACCTGGCCTTCGCCTAGACCGGGACGCGGACCCGAGACCGGGTACCAGCGCCGTAACCCTTATCACCCACAGACCTCCGGGAGCACACCGTGACCGACGAACACACCACCGGCACCCACGGCAGCGGACCGTTCATCGCGGCCATCGACCAGGGGACCACCTCCAGCCGCTGCATCGTCTTCGACAAGGACGGCCGCATCGTCTCGGTCGACCAGAAGGAGCACGAGCAGATCTTCCCGAAGCCGGGCTGGGTCGAGCACGACGCGACCGAGATCTGGGAGAACGTGCAGGAGGTCGTCGCCGGGGCGATCGTCAAGGCGAACATCACCTCCGACGACGTCAAAGCGATCGGCATCACCAACCAGCGCGAGACCACCCTGCTCTGGGACAGGAAGACCGGTGAGCCGGTGCACAACGCGCTGGTCTGGCAGGACACCCGCACCGACGCGCTCTGCAAGGAGCTCGGCCGCAACGTCGGCCAGGACCGCTTCCGCCGCGAGACCGGGCTGCCGCTCGCCTCGTACTTCGCCGCTCCCAAGATCCGCTGGCTGCTCGACAACGTCGAGGGGCTCCGCGAGCGCGCCGAGGCCGGCGACATCCTCTTCGGCACCATGGACTCCTGGGTCATCTGGAACCTGACCGGCGGCACCGACGGCGGTGTGCACGTCACCGACGTCACCAACGCCTCGCGCACCCTCCTGATGAACCTGCGCAGGATGGAGTGGGACGAGAAGATCCTCTCCTCCATCGGCATCCCGGCCGCGGTGCTCCCCGAGATCCGCTCCTCCGCCGAGGTGTACGGCCACGCCAAGGGCGGCGTCCTGGACGGCGTGCCCGTCGCCTCCGCGCTCGGCGACCAGCAGGCGGCCCTCTTCGGCCAGACCTGTTTCGCCGAGGGCGAGGCCAAGTCCACGTACGGCACCGGCACCTTCATGCTGATGAACACCGGCGAGACCCCGGTGAACTCGTACAACGGGCTGCTCACCACCGTCGGCTACCGGATCGGCGACGAGCCCCCGGTGTACGCGCTGGAGGGCTCCATCGCGGTCACCGGTTCGCTGGTGCAGTGGATGCGCGACCAGATGGGCCTGATCAAGTCCGCCGCCGAGATCGAGACGCTGGCCTCCTCGGTCGAGGACAACGGCGGCGCCTACTTCGTGCCCGCCTTCTCCGGCCTGTTCGCCCCCTACTGGCGCCCCGACGCCCGCGGGGTGATCGCCGGACTGACCCGGTACGTCACCAAGGCGCACATCGCCCGTGCCGTCCTGGAGGCCACCGCCTGGCAGACCCGCGAGATCAGCGACGCCATGACGAAGGACTCCGGCGTCGAGCTGACCGCGCTCAAGGTCGACGGCGGCATGACCTCCAACAACCTGCTGATGCAGACGATCGCCGACTTCCTGGACGCGCCCGTGGTGCGCCCCATGGTCGCCGAGACCACCTGCCTCGGCGCCGCCTACGCCGCCGGCCTGGCCGTCGGCTTCTGGCCGGACACCGACGCGCTGCGCGCCAACTGGCGCCGGGCCGCCGAGTGGACCCCCCGTATGGACGCGGACACCCGTGCCCGCGAGTACAAGAGCTGGCTCAAGGCCGTCGAACGGACCATGGGCTGGATCGAGGACGAAGAAAGCTGACGAGGAGCATCGACATGACCACCCTGCAGAGCGTTCCCGCCCTCGGAACGCACCCGGCCTCCGGCACCCTGCCGAGCCGCGCCGAGACCCGGGAGCAGCTGTCCCGGGCGACCTACGACCTCCTGGTCGTCGGCGGCGGCATCCTGGGCATCTCCACCGCCTGGCACGCCGCGCAGTCCGGGCTGCGGGTGGCTCTGGTGGACGCCGGTGACTTCGCCGGCGCCACCTCCTCCGCCTCCTCCAAGCTGCTCCACGGCGGTCTGCGCTACCTCCAGACCGGCGCGGTGAAGCTGGTCGCGGAGAACCACTTCGAGCGCCGCGCGATCTCCCGCGAGGTGGCCCCGCACCTGGCCAACCCGCTCACCTTCTACCTGCCGGTCTACAAGGGCGGCCCGCACGGCGCGGCCAAGCTCGGCGCGGGCGTCTTCGCCTACTCCGCGCTCTCCGCGTTCGGCGACGGCGTCGGCCATGTCATCTCCCCGGCCAGGGCCCAGCGCGACGTGCCCGAGCTGCGCACCGACAACCTGAAGGCCGTCGCGGTCTACGGCGACGACCAGATGAACGACGCCCGCATGGCGCTGATGACGGTCCGCGCGGCCGTCGACGCGGGCGCGGCCGTCCTCAACCACGCGGCCGTCACCGGACTGCGCTTCACCCGGGGCCGGGTCACGGGCGCCGACCTGAAGGACAGCACGGACGGTACGGAGTTCGGCGTCACCGCCCGCCTCGTCCTGAACGCGACCGGCCCGTGGGTCGACCACCTGCGGAAGATGGAGGACCCGAACGCGGCCCCCTCCATCCGCCTCTCCAAGGGCGCCCACCTGGTCCTCAAGCGGACCCGGCCGTGGCGGGCGGCGCTGGCCACCCCGATCGACAAGTACCGGATCACGTTCGCGCTGCCGTGGGAGGACATGCTGCTCCTGGGCACGACGGACGAGGAGTACGAGGGTGACCCGGCCGACGTCGCGGTGACCGAGGCGGACACCGCGCAGATCCTGGACGAGGCCGCGTTCTCGGTCAAGGACCAGCAGCTCTCCCGCGATCTGATCACCTACTCCTTCGCCGGTCTGCGGGTGCTGCCCGGCGGTCCGGGCGACACCTCCAAGGCCAAGCGCGAGACGGTCGTCACGGAGGGCCGCGGCGGGATGCTGTCGGTGGCCGGCGGCAAGTGGACGACGTTCCGCCACATCGGCCGCACGGTGATGAACAAGCTGGCCGCCCTGCCGGGCCACCCGCTGGCCGAGGACATGGAGCCGATGAACCGGCTGCCGAAGAAGCTGCCGCTGCCCGGGATCGCCAACCCGGACGCGGTCGCGCACCGGCTGCTCATCGACGGCCCGGCCCCCGGCCCGCGGATGGCGCCGGACACCGCCCGGCACCTGGCCACGCACTACGGCTCGCTCGCCTTCGACATCGCGCGCCTGGCCAACGAGAGCCCCCAGCTGGCCGAGCGGGTCCACCCGGACGCCCCGGAGATCTGGGCGCAGGTCGCCTACGCCCGCGACCACGAGTGGGCGCAGACGGCCGACGACGTACTGCGCCGCCGGACCACGCTGACCATCCGTGGCCTGGCCACGGACGACGTACGCGACGGCGTGGAGAAGCTGCTGGCCGACCGGGGCTGACCACCCCCGACGGGTACGGGGACGGGGGCGGCTTCCGGCGCGGGAGCCGCCCCCGTCCCCGTACGCGCGTCCCCGGCACGCGCCACACTCCCGCCATACACGTGCAATGTGCCGCGAGGAAAGTGGAGGTCATGAGATTCTCGGTGCTTTCCCTGATCGGCCATGACCCGCACCCGCTGACAAGTGAACTGCCCTCCCCCGCCGACCGGTTCGAGGAAGTGATCGCCACCGCGTCCGTGGCGGAGGAGCTGGGCTTCGACTCCTACTCGGTCGGCGAGCGGCACGCCGGGGCGTTCCTCTCCTCCAGCCCGAGCGTGGTGCTCGGCGCGATCGCGGCCCGCACCACCACGATCCGGCTGCTCACCGGGGTGACCGTCGTCGCGATCCTCGACCCGGTCCGGGTGGCGGAGGACTTCGCGACGCTCGACCAGATATCCCGGGGCCGGATCGAACTGGTCGTCGGGAAGGGCGCCGAGGCGGGCCACTTCGACCTCTTCGGCCTCGACGAGGAGCGGCAGTGGGACCTCCAGAAGGAGAAGTACGAGCTGCTGCGCCGGCTGTGGACCGAGGAAGGCGTCGACTGGGAGGGCGAGTTCCGCCCGCCGCTGAAGAACGTGACGACGGTGCCGCGTCCGTACGACGGGCTCCCGCGCATCTGGCACGGCTCGGCCACCAGCCTCAACTCCCCCGAGCTGGCGGCCAAGCACGGCGACCCGCTCTTCACCGCCAACGCCATCCAGCCGCGCGAGGCGTACGCCAGGCTCATCGCGCACTACCGGGAGCGGTTCGAGGCGTACGGGCACGATCCGGCGGACGCACGGGTGGCGGCGGGCTCCGGCGGGCTGCTCATCGCGGACAGTTCGCAGGCGGCCGTGGCGCAGTACAAGGAGCTGTACGAGGCGCGGGTGCGGCAGACCTTCAAGCCGCACCTGGCGGGCAAGGCCGGTTACAACACCCCGTTCCGGACCATCGAGGACGCGATCGAGGGCGGCCCTCAGCTGATCGGCTCCCCGCAGCAGATCATCGACAAGATCCTCGGGTGGCACACGGTCTACCGCCACGACCTCCAGTCGATCACCGTGGACGGTTTCGGGCTGAGCCGCCCGGAGCAGCTGGAGACGCTCCAGCGGTTCGCGGAGGAGATCGCCCCGGTGGTGCGGCGGGAGGCGCCCTCGTCCCTGTGGACGTGACCGCGGGAGGGGGCTGATGCACTGTTCGGCCCGATGATCCACTCGTGCTGGCAAGGTTCACCCGGCCGTGCAAACGGGCTGCGGTCCAAGGGTCCCGAAGCCGTAAGGTTGCTCCGTACGTATGGAGACTTCGGAAGGAGGCCCGGGTGATCGAGCTCGAGTCGGTGCCCGAGCTGATCGACCCGGTGATGGTGGCCGCGTTCGAAGGCTGGAACGACGCCGGGGACGCCGCCTCCACAGCGGTCGGCCATCTGGACCGGGAGTGGAAGGGCGAGGTGTTCGCGGCGCTGGACGCCGAGGACTACTACGACTTCCAGGTCAACCGGCCCACGGTGTGGCTGGAGAACGGGGCGCGCAAGGTCACCTGGCCGACGACCCGCCTCTCGGTGGTGCGCGTCGGCGGGGAGAAGCCCCGGGACCTGGTCCTGGTGCGGGGTATCGAACCGTCGATGCGCTGGCGCTCGTTCTGCAACGAGATCCTCGGCTTCGCCCATGAGCTGGGTGTCGAAATGGTCGTCATCCTGGGCGCGTTGCTCGGTGACACCCCGCACACCAGGCCGGTGCCGGTGAGCGGGGTCACCTCCGACGCGGACCTGGCGCGGACGATGGACCTGGAGGAGACCCGGTACGAGGGTCCGACGGGCATCGTCGGCATCCTCCAGGAGGCGTGCACCCATGCCGGTGTGCCGGCGGTGAGCCTGTGGGCCGCGGTGCCGCACTACGTGTCGCAGCCGCCGAACCCGAAGGCGACGCTGGCCCTGCTGAACCGGCTGGAGGACCTGATCGGGCTGCGCATCCCGCTGGGCGAGCTGCCCGAGGACGCGCGCGCCTGGCAGCTCGGGGTGGACCAGCTGGCGGCCGAGGACAGCGAGGTCGCGGAGTACGTCCAGACGCTGGAGGAGGCGCGGGACACCGCGGAGCTGCCCGAGGCGTCCGGCGAGGCCATCGCCCGGGAGTTCGAGCGGTATCTGCGGCGCCGGGACGGCGGCCCCGGGCAGGGGCCCGGCGGCCATGCGACGGAGAGCGGGGACTCGGCGTACCTGCGGGACCCCTCCAGCGGCCGCACCCGGCCGCCGAAGCCGCCGCGCCCCGAGGCCGGGCAGGGCAAGAAGCCCGAGGACAAGGGTCCTGACGAGGCGTCCGGGGAGAGCCCGGAGAGCCCCGAGGAGGAGTGACGGCGACCGGCCCCGGACTTCGCGGAGAAGTCCGGGGGCGGTCCTGGTGAGGGGTGTTGAGCAGCCCGCACAGCAGCGCCGCATCAGCGCCTGGGCGCACGAACAGGTGT
>NZ_JBEYKR010000238.1:0-6807 GCF_040703535.1 Streptomyces sp. NPDC007346 | reverse complement strand
GGCCATTCTCGCCCACCCAGCTGCACGTGCGTGCGGAGGGGCGCACATTTGAGTGGGCGCGCCTCTGATCTGCAACCATGCCTATGGCACCCCTCCCCCCCCCCCCGGGCATGTTGTAACTTGACATTGCAAACTCAGGTTGCAAGTATTGAGACATCGAGAGGGGCACAAAGCCCCCCGGACCTGCGGAGGAAGCCATGAACGAGACCACCACCCAGACCGCCACCGTCACCCTGGCCCAGGTCGGCGCCGGCCGCACCGCCCACTTCACCGCCGAGGGCACCGACACCCTGTGTGGCCGCCCGGTGAGCCGCCTCCTGGACGAGGGTGCGCCCGTGAAGAAGGACAAGGTGTGCAAGCGGTGCACCGTGGCCCTGGAGGCAGCCGCCGCAGAGGCGCCGGCCGCCGAGGTCGAGGAAGCCGCGGCCGTCGAAGAGGTCCCGGCCCAGGATGCGCCCGCCGTCGAGGCCGAGGGCGCGCCCGCCGAGGAGGCCCCGGCCGCCGAGGAGGTCCAGGTCGAGGACGCCCCCGCCGTCGAGGAGACCCCGGCCCCCGTGGTCGAGGACGCCCCCGCCGCCGAGGTTGAGGTGACCGCGTACACCGCCGCCCTGGAGCAGCTCTACCTCAACGGACGGGACAACGAGGACCGCGCCCTGTACGTGGCCCCCGCCGACGTCCTGGAGACGCTCCCGACCCTGCGCCGGATGCCCCGCTGGAACGCGGCCGAGGAGCGGTTCACCGTCAACAAAGTGGCCCTGATCCTCGTCCGGGACGCCCAGGGTGACCGGGTGTGGGTGCGCGGTGAAGCCGACCCGATCCGCGTGGACGCCGAAGGTGCCCAGGTGGACGCGGACGCCCCCGCCGAGCCCGGCCCGGTCGACATGGCCGCCGTCCTGGCCGCCACCAGGAAGCTGCGCCGCCGCCGCGAGGTCCAGCGGGTCATCGACAACCGGGAGGCCGCCCGCACCTGGAACACCCCGGCCCCCGTGGTCGAGGAGACGGTGCCGCCGGTGGTCGAGGAGGTCCCGGCCCCCGTGGTCGAGGAGACCCCGGCCCCGGTGGTCGAGACCCCCGACGCCCCGGCCGCCGGTCCGGAGTGGCGCACGCTCAAGGGTGTGACCGCCCCGTTCCAGCTCTACGGCGAGGACCATGGCGACTGGTTCCGCCCCGCCGGTGACCGCGCCCGGTGCACCGGCGAGCCGCTGACCGTCACGCGGGTCTGGATGAAGGCCGGACTGCGCTTCGGAGAGGACGAGATGGGCCGGACGCTGCGCCTCCAGGGAGCGGCCACCCGGTTCTGGGTGACCGTCGCCGCCTGACCGAAGCAGCCGCAGCGGCACCGACCGCGAGCAACGCGCCGGCCCCACGGGTCGGCGCTTCGCTGCGTCCTGGGCGCCCGTTCCGGTGCATGACCCGCCCGGGTGAAGATCCTCCTAACCTCACCTTGCAACTAGACATTGCAATCCCACCTTGCAACACTATGCATATCGGGAAGGGCGAGGGGCCTGGACCAGACCGGAGGGACACACCATGGACGCCACCAAGAAGACCGCGCAGCTGATGGCCCGCCTCGTCGAGGCCGAGACCACCCTCCGGGACACCCGCCGCGAGGAGGCCCGCACCGAGCGCGCCGCCACCCGCGCCGCCGACCGCCTCACCGCCGCCCGCACCGACCTGGTCGCCGCCCGCCGCGACCTGCGCACCGCCGAGCGCACCGGCAAGGGCCTGGCCGTCGCAACCCGCCGCCTGGCCACCCGCACCGCGCGGGTCGAGAACCTGACCACCGCCGCCCGCGAGGCCAAGGCCACCGCCACCGCCGCCCGCCGCGCCGCCCGCACCGCCGCCCGCCGCCTGGACACCCTCGGCCGCCGCGCCGCCCTCGCCGCCTCCCGCACCGTCGAGGCCATCGCCCACCGCCTCGGCGAGACCACCCTCACCCCGGCCGCCGAGACCGACCGCCTCCTGGACGCCGCCGAGATGCCCGCCGTCGAGGAGATCGAGGCCAAGGCCGCCGCCTTCGACGACCTGGACCAGCGCGCGAAGGACCTGGCCAAGCAGGCCGACGCCCACAAGGTGTGGTTGCGCACCCTGCCCACCGGCATTTACGGCCGCGTCGTGATCACCCGCACCCCCGGCCGCTCCGTCCTGGACGGCACGCAGGTGGCCCTGGACTACGCGAACAAGGGCCTGACGCCCCCGCGCAAGGCCACCCGCACCTCCTTCAAGGTCGACGCCACCGCGCTGCGCGAGACCCCCGTCGCCCTGGCCCCCGCCGCCTGACCCACCCGCCCCGCCGGGCAGCGGCGTACGCTGCCCGGCCCCTCGCCCCGGAAGGGACCCCCGCCATGTCGCTCCTGCCCCGCAGTATCCCGGTACCGGCCGCCGAGAAGATGGCCGCCGCCCTCGCCGCCGCCGGTACCAAGCTCGGCCCCTTCAGGCACGGTTCCAGCATCACGCGCACCGTCAACTGCCGGGGCACCTACTGGGAGTTGACCTACCTCGGCCCCATCGGATGGCGCCTGACCGGCCCCGGCGCGGAGCACGGCATCGGCGTGGACGCCGAGGAGGCCGCCGAGCGCATCACCACCCCGCCCGTCGACCCCGCCCCCGCGCGCCGCGTCCACGTACGCATCGGCACCCACCGCCGGGCCTACCACCCGGACAGCGCATGCCCCGCGCTCACCGGCAAACCGGAGACGTACCGGGGCCAGGAGGTCATGGCCGAGAACGACGCCCAGGAGCGCGGGCTCGCCCTGTGCGGGCAGTGCGACGCCGGACTGACCGCCGTCCCCCAGCGGTACGCCGGGGCGCCCGTGCCGGCGCTCGTGCGCGCCGCCTGGACCACCCCCCTCGGGGACGGATGGCGCCTGGGCGTACGCAGCGCCCTCGCCCGCTGACCTTCCCCCACCAGCCACGGCCGGCGCGCCCGCGACCGGCCGAACCGAAAGGACACCCCCATGGTTCCCGCCCTGTACGGCATCGTTGCCCGCCACGTCGACACCGGGGAGCTGCTGCGCTGCGCCTCCGTGTTCGACCTGGAGGACCTGCCGGTGCTGCTGGAGGAGTTCGCCGACGCGTACCGCGACAGCCCCGACGTGCTGATCGACCTGGACACCACCCCCACCTCCTGACCGCCCGCCGACCGGACCGCCCCTTGACACCCCACGTTGTAACTTGACATTGCAATGTCAGTTTGCAAGTATCGGGGTGTCAGGGAGGGCGACCAGCCCGACCAGGAAGGGGATTTGACCATGAGCCGCACCATCCGCATTCGCAGCACGGAGGACGCCGTGGCGGAGATCGCCGCCACGACGACGCGCGTCATCGCGGAGGGCGGCCACAAGGGCCACGACCTGGAGACGGTCGGCCGGATCATCACCTCGGACGCCGTCCTGGACACCATCCGCACCGCGTACGACCGGCGGACCGCCGAGGGGGCCACCCCGAAGGAGGCCGTGATCGCCGTGGGCACCCAGCTCATCGCCCACTACTGCAACTCCGCCGGCATCCCGCCCACCCGCTGACCCGACCCGCCCCCCCCGGCCGGGCGCACCCGCGCCCGGCCCCCCCTCGACGCCCAGGAGCCCGACCGATGGCGAACAAGCCGCCCATGGACCACACCGAGCGGGCCGCCCGCGACGACGACACGTACGCCAAGAGGCAGACCGCCATGGCCGTAGCCGCCGCAGAGATGTACCTCGCGGTCTGGGTCGGGATGCGGGCCGACCTCGCCCAGTACGTCGCCGCCCGCAAGACCGACGACCAGGCCGCGGCCGAGGACGCCCCGCGCCCGGCCATCGCACCCACCCCCTGACCCACCCTCACCCCCACATAGGAGGACCCGTGTTCCACGAGACGATCACCCACGCCGGAGGCACCACCGAAGGCGTCGCCAGCGAAGCCCACGCCGTGACGCTCCTCGACCGCGCCGTTCGCCGGCAGTACGCCGTGGAGGCCACCCCGGCCGGGGGCGCCCTCATCACCTGGACGCGCCACCTCTTCGGCCCCGGCGCGACCAGCGTCGTCCTGGTCGACCGCTCCATCCGCCTCGACCCCATGACCCCGGTCGGCAACCTCACCGACGCCGTACGCGAAGACCTTGCCCTGGTCGACGGCGACCCGCACGCCCGGTACGAGCTCCAGCAGGAGCGGCGCGTCATCACCGGCGGCCTGTGGCGGATCCCGCCGTTCGCCACGGCAGGGCTCCGCGCCCGGCGCCTGGTGGTCGAGGACCGGGGGCACGTCCGCCTCACGCTGACGGCCCGCCTGGGGCTCCTGGCCCACGCCCACCGCACGACCACCACGGCGCCCCGGGGCTGGTACCACCCCTCCGCGTACGAGAGCGCTGGACTCAACCGTCCCGGCCGCCGGGCCGGACTGCTGCGCGACAGCACGAGCACCGCCGTGTGCACCTGCCGCGAGCTGTCCGCTGTGGCGGGGGACCGCGACGAGGCCCGGCGCCTGGCCCGCGACCACCGGCGCGCCGTCGCCGCCGCGTTCGTCACCGCCCGGTTCGCCCTGCCGGTGACCGCCTGACCGGCAGGCGTACCCCCTGGTCACCGCCCCTTTCTGTGGCTGACATGCGGCCCAGGTTGTAACTTGAGTTTGCAACCTGAGTATGCAATTGTGTGGGTGTGAGGGAGGGCAACGAGCCAGCCCCGGAAGGGAACGCCATGTCGAAGATCGCCGCCCGTGCCGCCGCCGCCCGCACCCGGGACCTCGCCGACATCATCAGCAGCCGCACCGCCCTCCACCCCGCCCAGGACGTGCGCCTGAAGATGATCGACTACCTGACCGCCGCCGCCGGCGCCTTCGAGGGGAGTGACGGCACCGTCACCCCCTTCGGTGCCGCCGCCGCACTCCTCCAATGCCAGGCCCTCGCGGACAACCGCCCGGCCGCCGGCATCGCGGAAGACGTCTTCTACTACGTCGCCGCCCCGGTGAGCCGCTGGAACCCGGAGGTGCCCGACCTCACCCCCGTGAGCCCGGTCCTCGCCGGACAGGAGAGCCGCCTCCGGACCCAGATCCGCCTGGCCGCCCACGACCTCGACCGCGAGAGCGACGCCACCACCCGGCACGCGATCCTCGCCACCCTCGCGGACCTCCACTACCGCTTCGACCGCCTCAAGCACTCCGTGGAGGTCGACAACTACCGCGCCAGCCGCAGCCGCTGACCCGCCCCCGGGCCGCCCCCGCCGGGGCGGCCCCTGCCCGCAGGCACGCCCATGGTTGCAACCCCATGTTGCGACTTGACATTGCAATGTGAGATTGCAACTATGGGTTTCAGGAGGGGGTGCCAACCCCCACTGCACGAGAACGGAGCAGCCCATGCGCGCCTACGCCACCGCCCAGCTGATCGGCGGACGGGACAACCAGTGCGACGCCACCGCCGTCTACACCACCCCCACAGGCACCCGCGCATACGTGCTGCTGGACGGCGTGGGCGACAGGGGGAGCGTCCGGGAGTGGACCCGGGCCGCGGCCCGCCGCCTCGCCCGCACCGCCGCCCGCCGCGGTGACGCGGAGAGCGGCCTCCGGGCCGTCTACGCCGCTTACCAGGCCGAGGACCTGCGACAGGACGTCTACGCCCGGGACTACGCGCCGATGGCCGCCGCCGTGGTGGTCGTCACCGCCCCCGGCAAGCCGATGACCGTGGCCTGGGCCGGCGACTCCCGCGCGTACCTCCTCGTGGACGGCACCCTCCGGTGCCTGACCGCCGACCACAACCTCCGCCGGGTCTACCCGCCGTGCAAGACGTACCCGCACGGCGGCAACCGGCACCGCATCACCTCGTGCCTCGGGTCCTGGCAGACGGACCAGGACGCCATGGACTACGCCAACCATCCCGCGATCGAGACCGCGACCGTCCCCGCCGGTAAGGCCCGGCTGCTCCTCGCCTCGGACGGCGCCTACGAGCCGATCGAGGACAACGGCGCCGACCTGCGGACCTACCTCCACGGCACTCCGGCCGAGGTCGCCCCGGACCTGGTGGAGACCGCCGTCGCCTGGGCCGGAAACCGCCCGGACAACGCCACGGTGCTCGTCGCCGACCTGGCCTGACCCACCCCGGCACGGGCCGCCCCCCGGGTCCCCACCGAAAGGCAGCACAGCAGATGGACCAGACGACTGCCGCAGCCGTATTCGCCGCCGCAGCCACCGCGACCAGCTGGACCCGAACCCACCTCGGCGCACAGACGGAGGTGAGCCACGGCCTGTACGCCTGGACCGTCAGGCTTCCCCCGGAGTGCGGCAACGCGTACATCGTCGGCCGACACGGCTACGGCGGCAGCGAGGACATCCACGCCGAGGCAACTCCCCTTCAGACGATCGGAATCGTCGAAGCCGCCCTGAACGCTTTTCGCCCCCGTACTGCACCCCTGACCGCACCCATCGGAGACAACCTCATGCGCAACCACGCCCTCACCTGCGTCTACGCCGTCGCCCCCACCCTCGACCGGGCCACCGAGCTCTTCCACGAGCACATGTCCGGGGCCACCCTGACGGAAATCCACTTCACGTACGGCCCTGCTCGGGATGCTGCCATCCTCACCGGCAGCAAGACGTGGGCGATCCAGCTCCGGGTCGAGCAGGTGAAGACCTGCTCGACCTGCTTCCGCGACCTGCTTCTGTGCGAGGACTGTCCGGGATGTGGTGCCTGCACCGGCGGTGCCTGCACCGAGTGCGACGGCCCCGACACCCCGGAGTTCCACGAGGACTGACGCGGACCGGGCACCGGCCCAGGACGGTGTCCGCCCCTGCCCCCCCCCGGCCGGTGTTCAGAAGGGTTCGCCGAACCCTTCTGAACAC
>NZ_JBEYKR010000237.1:0-6824 GCF_040703535.1 Streptomyces sp. NPDC007346 | reverse complement strand
CCTAGCCCTGCCCCGCCCGCCCCCGCACACTCCACCGCGTACCCGATGGCCAAACCCGGCTACGGCAAACGCTCCGCCCCCGACCAACGCCCCCGCACGGGCGACGACTTCGCGCTCCTCCCGACGCGCGAACGCTACGTGGCCGGGTTCGTGGACCACCTCCCCGAGGGCGCGGCGATGAGCGTCAAACACCTGGCCAAACAGCTCCCGCTCTACGGACAACAGGCCATCTCCACCGCCCTGAACGCCCTCTCCGTCGCCGGACACCTGCGACGCGTACGGTGCACGGTCGGCGCCGGCGACGAGACCCGCTGGGTCTTCCGCACCTTCTGGTCCCGCACCGCACACGACAACGAGTGGTGGAACACCTACCTCGCCACGGAGGGCGCCCAGTTCACAGCCTGTACGCCGCAGGCCCCGGCCCCGGCCCCGACATCGGCCCCCGCGCCCGCCCCCGTACCCGCGTCCGTACCGCAGCAGCGAACCACGCCCCCGACACGGACACCGACACCAGCGCCACCACCACCGGCCCCGGCCCCGGCACGTGCACCAGAACCGGCCCCATCTCCGCCCCCCACCCCAGCCCCACCCCTCTCACCCGACCCCTCACGCGACCGCTCCCCCACCCCCTCCCCCGCCTACCTCGCTCTCGCCCAGCTCGGAAACGTGGACCACCGCGTCGCCCTCTCCGCCGCCGACTGCACCGCGCTCGAAGGGCTCGCCGCCTCCTGGCTCGAACGGGGCGTCGGCAGTGACTACCTCGTCCACGCCCTGACCGCCGGGCTCCCCCGCGCCGTCGATTCGCCGGTCGGCTTCGTCCGTCGCCGCCTTCAGGACAAGATCCCGCCCCACCTGCCCGCCGCCGGACCCGCGCAACCGCCACCACCCGGCGCGCCCGTCCACGGCCTACTCGTCGAATGCACGGCGTGCCGCGTTCCAGGACGGCCCGAGGCGCTCCCCGACGGGCTCTGCCGCCCGTGCCGGTCCGACACCGATGGCCCCGAAGAGCGCACCCGGGACGACGGGCTCCCCGTACAGCGCGACATCGGCGCCTACGTCAGCGAACTCCGCGAACGGCTCAGGCTCCCGTGAGCGCCCCGGGCCGGGTAGGCGCCCAGGAGGGGCGCAGCCGTCACGCCGGCGGCCCCCAGGGGTGGGCGTACCCCTCCCTGAGCGGCCCGCCGCACAGGTCGAGCACCTGGCCCGCCGCTTCCACGAGCGGTACGGGGTCGGCGTGTTCGGCCACGGCCCGCTGCCCGGCCAACAGGGCCTCGCCCCGGACCGGGTCCGCGTCCAGGAGGCGGCGCGGCAGCCACCTGCCGATGCCGTTCCAGACGCCGAGGTGGGCCGTATGCAGGTGGGCCGCCTCGCGCAGTACGGCGTCGGCCAGGGCGAGTTGCTCGTAACGGGCGGTCGACGGGGCATCGGCCACGCCACCCAGGCTGCCGAGGTCGTCCGGGCCACCCAAGCCGCCCAAGTCGTCCGGACCACCCAGGTCGCCCAGGTCGCCCAGGTCGTCCAGGAAGGAGGTCAGGAGGTAGCGCCCCCGCTCCCACTCGGCCCGCGTCAGCGCGGGCGGCCCCGCCGCGAGCACCTCCCGGGCCCGCTCGCACGCATGGGACACATGGCCGCCGGGGTCCAGCAGGGGCAGCCCCTGGGCGTAGAGGAAGAGGACCGTGCCCCGCCGCTGGGCCCGGTCCCGCTCGAAGGCGGCGGGCACGTCGGCCAGGGTGTGCACGAACAACTCGGCCAGGCGGCCGTTGCGGCGGACCATCTCGAGCCGCCCGGCGGCCCCGTCCGGAAGGATCACCGCCACATCCAGATCGCTGTTCGCCGTGGCACGCCCCTGAGCGGCAGAACCTCCCAGCAGCGCGCCCACAGCCTGGGGAAAACGTTCCTTGACCAGCCCCAGTGCCTCACCGGCCAACATCGCGACAGGCAGGGCTTCTCGACCTCGACGGCAGGCGTCCATGGGAGCCCATCGTGCCAGGCCCGCCACGCTCCTCCCCGGCCTCGCCAGACCAAAGCTCATCCCTCGCGTTCGCGTGCCGTCCCCGGCCACCTTCCCGCACAAGGCCAGCCCCGAGCCCCGCGACCTGCTCGAACTCCCCTGAGCAGCAGTCAGGGGCGGCAAGGCCCGCCGGCCCGCCGCCCCTGACTCGTACGCGCGTTACTGCACGACCGTGATCCGATCCGTCGCCGGCGGGGCCAGCGGGGACGTGGCCGTGGAGTGGGCCGCCAGGTAGGCGTTGAACAGGTCCAGGTCGGAGGGGCCGACCAGCTTGTTCGTGCCCTGGCCGAGGGCCGGGAAGCCGTCGCCGCCGCCCGCGAGGAACTCGTTCATCGCGACCCGGTACGTGCGCGCCGGGTCGATCGCCTCGCCGTTCAGCTCGATGGTGTCGGTGACCACGCGGGCCGCGCCGCTCTTCGTCAGGTCCAGGGTGTAGGTGAGGCCCTTGGAGACCTGGAGGATCTTCGGTGCGGCCTCGTTGGCGCCGCTGACCTGCTGCTGGAGCGCGGCGACCAGTTGGGCGCCGGTCAGGTCGACGACGTTCATCATGTTGGTGAACGGCTGCACGGTGAACGCCTCGCCGTACGTGACGACCCCGTCGCCCTCACTGCCGGACGCCTTGTACACCAGGTCCGCGCGGATGCCGCCCGGGTTCATGAACGCGACTTCCGCGCCGCCCTGGCCGGCCGGGGCGAGGCCTTCGAGCTGGGCGTCGGCGATGAGGTTGCCGAGCGGCTTCTCCGGGGCCGTGGAGCCGCGGCCGTCGATGTCGGCGCTGATCCAGCCCTGCGGGCTGTCGGCGATCGGGGCGGCCAGCCTGTTCCAGCGGTCGATCAGGCGCGTCATGTCGGTGGCCTTGGGCTGGTCCCGGGTCACGACGTGGTTCGCGGACTTCACCGACGTACGGACGATGTCGTTCGTACGGAGGTCGTAGGTGAGCGTGGTGTCCGTGTACAGCTTGCCGAACGACGCGGCCGAGGTCACCATGCGCGGCTTGCCCGCCGGGTCCGGGACCGTGCACACGTACGCCTGGTGGGTGTGGCCCGTGACCAGGGCGTCCACCTTCGGCGTGATGCCCTTGGCGATGTCGACGATCGGGCCGGAGATGCCGTCGCCCGCGCCGGGGCTGTCGCAGTCGTAGTCGTACGAGGTGGAGGCCGGGGCCCCGCCCTCGTGGATCAGGGCCACGATGGACTTGACGCCCTTGCGGTCCAGCTCCTTGGCGTACTTGTTGATCGTCTCGACCTCGTCGTGGAACTTGAGGCCCTTGACGCCCTCGGCGGTGACGATGTCCGGCGTGCCCTCCAGGGTCACGCCGATGAAGCCGATCTTGACGCCGTTCTTCTTCCAGACCGTGTACGGCTTGAGCAGCGGCTTGCCGGTCTTCTCCTTGGTGACGTTGGCCGCCAGGTAGGGGAAGTCCGCGCCCTTGAACTTCTTGCCCTTCTCGTAACAGCCCTCGACCGGGTGGCAGCCGCCGTTCTGGAGGCGGGCCAGCTCGGTCGCGCCCTCGTCGAACTCGTGGTTGCCGACCGCCGAGACGTCCAGCTTCAGCTTGTTGAGCGCCTCGATCGTCGGCTCGTCGTGGAAGAGGCCCGACAGCAGCGGGCTCGCGCCGACCATGTCGCCGCCGGCCGCCGTGACGGAGTACGGGTTGCCCTTGCGCGCGGTGCGCAGCGAGGTCGCCAGGTACTCGACGCCACCGGCCGGGATCGCCTCGACCGTGCCGTCCGCGTGCCTCTTCTCGACCGTACCGGCGGAGCCGGCCGGGGGCTCCAGGTTGCCGTGCAGGTCGTTGAAGGACAGCAACTGCACATCTACGGTACGGGGCTTGTGGCCGTGGCCGTGCCCGTGGCCGTGCCCGTGGCCCCGGTCATGGGCGCCGGCCGGCATGGCGGCGACGAGCGCGCCCACCGTGGCCAGACCGGCCGCGGCGGCGAGCACCCGCCGGAACGCACGTTTCTTCTGCGGAGTCGCTGACATCGGTCCCCTTGTGTGTCAGTTGCGTCAGTCGTGTCAGTTGCTTCAGTTGCGTCAGTTGCGTCAGCCAGTCGTGACAGCCGCGTCACGGGGCCACGTCCGGCATCCTGCGTGCCGCAGCCTAGAGTCAACGCGCGTAGCGCGACAGGTATTCGGAGTTACGGCCTGGTTGCCATCCGGCCACATGGCTCGTCAGGACCGGCCCACACGTGCACGCATCACCCATATGGCTTACATATCCACGCAGAAACGTCACGGCATGGATCACGTCCGGAAGTCTGTACGCCGTGGAGAACGAACTCACGGCCAAGGCGAAGGTCCCGGGCCAGCAGCGAACACCGTCGTCAGAACTTCCCGCCGGATTCCTCGACATGGTCGACGACCTCAAGTCGATCGTCCGCGGGGCACACGTCCGGGCCCAGCTCAAGGTCAACACCGAGATGCTCCGGATGTACTGGCGGATCGGCCGGACCATCCTGGAGCGGCAGCGCGGGGAGAGGTGGGGCACGAAGGTCATCGAGCGGATCGCCACCGAGCTACGGACGGAGTTCCCGCAGCAGCGGGGGTTCAGCACCCGCAACCTTCAGTACATGCAGCAGATGGCCCGGACCTGGCCCGACTCGTTTGCGCAACAGCCTGTTGCGCAATTGCCCTGGGGCCACATCGTGCTCCTCATGGGCAAGTGCCCGACCCGCTTCGAGCTGGACTTCTACGCCCAGCACGCCGTCCACCACGGCTGGTCGCGAACGGAGCTGGAGTCGGTGATCCACCGGCAGCTGCACCTCGCCGAAGGCGCCGCCGCGAACAACTTCGACGTCAGCCTGCCCGGGAAGTCCGACGCCGTACGGCAGATCCTCAAGGACCCCTACCGCCTCGACTTCACCGAGCTCACGGGCCGGCCGGCGGAGCGCGATCTCGAGGACGCGCTCGTCGACAACCTCGTGCGGTTCCTGACCGAACTGGGTGTCGGGTTCGCCTTCGTCGGGCGTCAGTACCCGATCGTGGTCGGCGACTCCGAATACCGCATCGACCTGCTCTTCTACCACTGCAAGCTGCACTGCTACGTCGTGCTGGAGCTGAAGACCCGCAAGGCGCGGGCCGAGCACTTCGGGCAGCTCGGGTTCTACGTGTCGGTGGTGGACGACCTGGTCAGGGACAAGGAGCGGGACGAGCCCACTCTCGGCATCCTGATCGCCGAGAGCCGGGACCGGTCCATGGTCGAGTACGCGCTGCGCGGGTACAACACCCCGCTGGCCGTCAGCACGTACGCCGGGCTCCCGGAAGGGGTGAGGCAGCTGCTGCCCAGCGCGGAGGACCTCTCCCGCATCGCGGACGACGTCCTGAACGCGCCGGCCCCGCCCGAGGCCGATTGACCAGCGCCGGGCGGCACCGGCCGGACCTCCCCGCGCCCCCACCCCCCGTACGCTCGTCCCATGACGACTGACGCACCCCTCCCCTCCCCCGGACGCGAGATTCAGGCCCTCGACGCGCTCGACCCCGCCCAGGCCGACGCCGTCCTCGAACTCCTCGCCGAGGCGGCCCGGTTCGACGGCAGGCAGGCGGTCTCCGAGCAGGGAAGGCTCCGGATCCGGGGCGGACACCGCGTCGGTGTGCGCCACTTCCTGCTCACCAGCGACGGGGCCCTCGCCGGTTACGCACAGCTGGAGGACACCGACCCGATCGAGGCCCCGGCGGCCGAACTCGTCGTCCACCCCGAGCGGCGCGGCACCGGCCACGGGCGGGCCCTGGGCGCCGCGCTCCTCGCCGCGACCGGCAAGCGGCTGCGGGTCTGGGCGCACGGTGGCGGCTCGGCGGCCCGGCACCTGGCCCAGGTCCTCGGCCTCTCCCTCTTCCGTGAGCTGCGCCAGCTCCGCCGGAGCCTGGTCCCGCTCGACCTGGCGGAGCCCGTACTGCCCGAAGGCGTCACCGTACGGACCTTCGAGCCGGGCCGTGACGACGCCGCCTGGCTCGCCGTGAACCGTGCCGCCTTCGCTCACCACCCCGAGCAGGGCTCCCTGACCCAGCAGGACCTGGACGACCGCAAGGCGGAGCCCTGGTTCGACCCGAAGGGGTTCTTCCTGGCCGAGCGGGACGGCGCACTCGTCGGCTTCCACTGGACGAAGGTGCACGCCGAGGAGCGGCTGGGCGAGGTGTACGTCGTCGGGGTGCTGCCCGACGCCCAGGGCGGCGGCCTCGGCAAGGCGCTGACCGCGATCGGCCTGCACCACCTGGCCGCCGAGGGGCTGCCCACCGCGATGCTCTACGTCGACGCCGACAACACGGCGGCCGTGACGGTGTACGAGCGGATCGGCTTCACCACCCATGAGGTGGACCTGATGTACCGCACCGAGTCCTGAACCTCCCTCCTCCACCCTGAAGAAAATCTGTTGTGGCGGGAGTAGACATCTCGCTCCCGGTGGGGCTAGTATTTTTCTCGTAGCCGGACAGCGAAGAGGGCACGGCAGTGGAGTGGTGGAGCCGGAAACGGTGGGTTCCCCCGCTGGCTGCCGGGCCGGGTGGCCCCCAGGGGCCGCACAGCGGTACTCCCACCTGTCCGACCATCGAACCGAACCGAACGAGGTAAGGAGCAGACGCCATCAGGATCGCCCGAGCGAGGCACACACCGCTCGGGTACCGCAGGCCCCAGATCGGAAGGTGGTCCCCGGTCACGCATCCGCGATCCCCGCTCTCCCGCCCTCACCGGCGGACCGGCGGAAAAAGAAGGCCGACGTAAGTCAGTCGGCAGATGGTGTTGAAGCTCGGGGCCCGAGTGCCGAACGGCACTCGGGCCCCCCCCCGGGTCCGCGCGCGCCCACGCGGGCCCCCCCAAGAA
>NZ_JBEYKR010000236.1:0-6869 GCF_040703535.1 Streptomyces sp. NPDC007346 | reverse complement strand
GAGGAGGAACCGCCTCAGCCCCTGTGCCCCTCCACCGCCGCCCGGTAGTACCGCAGGTCGCTGCGGTGGACCTGGCGCACCCCCGCCAGGTCCACGCACGGGGCCGCCGGGGGGCCGCCGCCCAGGCGCTCCCGGGGTGGCGGCTCGGCGGCCGCCGTCCGGCGGAGGTGGTGCCAGGGCTGGAGCGGGAGCCAGAACAGGCCGTACAGCCAGCGCAGGACCAGGCGGCGGAACTCCGGGCGGCCCGCGTCGGGCAGCCGGATCACCCGTACGCCCATGATCAGCTTTCCGGCGCTCGCCCGTACGGCCATCGTGAGCAGCACCTGGTTGGCGAAGGACAGCACGAGCAGATGGCCCAGGAGCACGGCCGCCGTCCGTCCCGCGCCCGCGGAGCCCAGGCACGAGTGGACCAGCAGTCCGACGGCCAGCAGGCACAGATAGCAGTCGAGCCCGACGGCCAGGTAGCGGCGTGCTTCGCCCGTCCCCTTGGGTATACGGGGCTGCCGCGGGAGCGCCCCGTACGGGTGGGGCCGAGGCGGCCCGGAGTGGACAGCGGTCCGGCCGGTTCCGTACAACAACATTGGCTGATAAGGAGGTTGCGTTCTCCGACGCCCCCGCGGCTTCGTCATGGGGAGCATCATGACTGATCGTCAGGCGGGGTGTCGCGGTTCCTGACGAGTAACCCCGGCGCCCTTACCGGCCTTCACCGATCTCTTACGGGCGCCACATGAGAAGTTGTCACGGAGAGTGACCCGATGGAGGGGGTGACGCGATCGGAACCTCGGCTGCGCGCCCCCGGGGGTGCACAGGTAGGCTGTCCGTCACGCGCGGCTCCGGGTGTCAAAGGCGGGCTCGGGGCCCCCGTCGCCCTGTCGAGGCCGTGCGGTGGGCTTTATGTGGCGATTGTGCGATACCGCCCGGAAGCCGGTCACCCAGCCGATCATGGTCAGCATGTGGATGGTCTTCGAAGGCCGTCGGGCGGGGCGGGAGAATCAGCAGCGTCAACGGTCCTGCGTACCGCCCGGCCGGGCGACAGCCGCGCGACTCCCCGATAATGGGGGGCCCGGGGCTCCGGCGGGGGAGACGGACCGGTGGTGCCTCCCGGGACGGGGGTGCCGACGCGCACGAGCCGACCACGGAAGGTCTTGATCAGATGCCGGTCACCCCCGACCCCGCCCGCACACACGATGCCGCGAACCGCGTCATCGAGCCGCTCTACGCCGAGATCCTCCGGCGCAACCAGGGCGAGAAGGAATTCCACCAGGCGGTCCGCGAGGTCCTGGAGACGCTCGGCCCGGTGCTGACGCAGCGCCCCGAGTTCGTGGACGCCCGCATCATCCAGCGCATATGCGAGCCCGAGCGCCAGCTGATCTTCCGGGTGCCGTGGGCCGACGACTCCGGCGACATCCACGTCAACCGTGGCTTCCGGGTCGAGTTCTCCAGCTCGCTCGGCCCGTACAAGGGCGGCCTGCGCTTCCACCCCTCGGTCAACCTCGGCATCGTGAAGTTCCTCGGCTTCGAGCAGATCTTCAAGAACGCCCTCACCGGCATGCCCATCGGCGGCGGCAAGGGCGGCGCGGACTTCGACCCCAAGGGCCGCTCCGACGCCGAGATCATGCGGTTCTGCCAGTCGTTCATGACCGAGCTCCACCGCCATCTGGGCGAGTACACCGACGTCCCCGCGGGTGACATCGGCGTGGGCGGCCGGGAGATCGGCTACCTCTTCGGCCAGTACAAGCGGATCACCAACCGTTACGAGTCCGGCGTCCTCACCGGCAAGGGCCTCGGCTGGGGCGGCGCCCAGGCCCGTACGGAGGCCACCGGCTACGGCACGGTCATGTTCACCGCCGAGATGCTGCGCAGCCGGGGCGAGTCGCTGGAGGGCCAGACCGTCGCGGTCTCCGGCTCCGGCAACGTCGCCATCTACGCCATCGAGAAGGCCCAGCAGCTCGGCGCGACCGTCATCACCTGCTCGGACTCCGGCGGCTACGTCGTCGACGAGAAGGGCATCGACCTCGCCCTCCTCAAGGAGATCAAGGAGACGGGCCGGGGCAGGGTCTCCGAGTACGCCGAGCGGCGCGGCCCGCACGCCCGGTTCGTGTCCGGTACGGGGGTGTGGTCGGTCCCCGTGGACGTGGCCCTGCCCTGCGCCACGCAGAACGAGCTCCACGAGGCCGACGCGATCGAACTCGTACGCAACGGGGTCAAGGCGGTCGCCGAGGGCGCCAACATGCCCACCACCCCCGACGCCGTCCGGGTCCTCCAGGATGCGGGCGTCGCCTTCGCCCCCGGCAAGGCGGCCAACGCGGGCGGGGTCGCGACGAGCGCCCTGGAGATGCAGCAGAACGCGTCCCGGGACTCCTGGACCTTCTCCCACACGGAGGAGCGCCTGGCCGAGATCATGCGCCACATCCACGACTCCTGCTACACGACCGCCGAGCGGTACGGAAGCCCCGGCAACTACGTGGTGGGTGCCAACATCGCGGGCTTCGAGCTGGTGGCGGACGCGATGCTGGCGCAGGGACTGATCTGACCGCACGTTGAGGAAGGCCGCCGGCCCGTACGGAGTTCCCGTACGGGCCGGCGGTCTTCCTGCTCTTGCTCCTGCTCTTGCTCTTGCTCCTGCTCCTGTTGCTGTTGCTGTTTCCTGTTCCTGTCCTGTTTGTCATGCGCCTTCGCCGACAGCAGATCCGCCCGGAGCGCAACGCCCGGCCCGTGCCCGCCGGGTCCGCTGCTCCTAGGCTGGAGCGGTGACCTTCCGAGCGACGAACCAGGCCCGTGCCCGTGTCACCCCCCTGCGCCCGGTCCCGGCCGCTCCGGGGCGGGAGCCGCTCTGGCGCGACCTCGTCGGGGACGTACTGCGGAGGGAACGGCTGGCCCAGGGGCTGAGGCTGAAGGACGTGGCCGACGTCGCACGGATCTCGATGGCCTACCTCTCCGAGGTGGAGCGCGGCCGCAAGGAGGCCTCCTCCGAGGTGCTGGCGGCCGCCGCCCAGGCGCTCGGCCTGAGCCTCGCCGATGTGCTCGCCCTGGCCCAGGGGGAGCTGATCAGGCTCTCCGGGGCGCGGTCCCGGAGCCTCGGCGCCGGCCGCGCGGGTCATCCGGGCCGCCCGGCGGGTCCGGGGGCCGGCCCGATGGGCGACGTACGGCTGGCCGCCTGAGCGGGCGGGCGCCCCTGCTGGCCTGCCGGGCTGCCCCGCCCTGCCCGACCTCCCTGCCCGGCACGGCTGCCCCCTATCCGGCTGCCGCGCCCTGCCCATCCCGGCTGCCCCCTGCACGGCTGGGCTGCCCGGCTGGGCTGCACGGCTGTCCCGCGGCCGGGTCTGCGTGTGCGGGGCAGGCCTCGGCGGGGCACGCTGAGGAGGTGGGAACCGCCGGGTGCCCACCCCCGCGTGCCACCACTGCCAGCCACTGCCAGCCACCGTCAGTCACCGTCCGGCAACCGCCCTGGAGCAGCCATGAGCACCTTCACCACCACCGACGGCACCGCGATCTTCTACAAGGACTGGGGCAGCGGGCGGCCCGTCGTGTTCAGCCACGGCTGGCCGCTCAACGCCGACGCCTGGGACAACCAGCTGCGGATCCTCGCCGAGAGCGGCTACCGGGCCATCGCCCACGACCGCCGGGGCCACGGCCGCTCCGACCAGCCCTGGCAGGGCAACGACATGGACACCTACGCCGACGACCTGGCCCAGCTCGTCGACCACCTCGGCCTGGAGGACGCGGTGGTGGTCGGCCACTCCACGGGCGGCGGCGAGGTGGTCCGCTACCTCGGCCGGCACGGCACCGGGCGCGTCGCCAAGGCCGTACTCCTCGGGGCCGTACCGCCGTTGATGCTCAAAACCGACGCCAACCCGGACGGTCTGGACCGCGAGGTCTTCGACGGCCTCCGCGACGGGGTGCGCACCGACCGCTCGGAGTTCTACCGCGAACTGAGCCAGGAGTTCTACGGCACCGAGGACGACGCCACGGTCTCGCAGGGCCTGCTGGACGCGTTCTGGCTGATGAGCATGGCGGCGGGCAGCAAAGCCGCGTACGACTGCGTCGAGCAGTTCTCGGAGACCGACTTCACCGAGGACCTGAAGCGCATCGACATCCCCGTCCTGGTGGCCCACGGCGACGAGGACCAGATCGTCCCCATCGGCGCCTCCGCCCACAAGTCGGCCCAGCTCCTGCCGAACGCCACCCTCAAGGTCTACCCGGGCGCCCCGCATGGCCTGAACGGGGCCTTCGAGGAGGAGTTCACGGCGGACCTGCTGGACTTCGTCAAGCAGTAGGGGTCTGTCCCGCCGACCCGTCACGGGCGCTCGCGGACGTGGCCCGGTCCGCGAGTTCCCGTACCTCCGCGGCGACCGCGGCATGACGCTCGCGCGGGATGTCGTGGCCGACGCCCGGCTGGAGTACGAGACGGGCGCCGGGGATCGCCGCGGCGGTGGCCCGGCCCGCGGACGGCTTGAGCAGCGGGTCGTCCGTGCCGTGCAACACCAGTGCGGGAACGCGTAGTTCGGCCAGGGCCGGACCGCTCCAGCGCGCGCCGATCTGGCGGGACTGGGCATCCGGGTCGGCGATGCCGGCGGTGTCCACGTCGGCGGTGATCCGCTCCAGGGCGTCCGCCTCGTCGAACGGGTAGCCCGGCGACGCGCAGAGCCGCGCCACCGCGAGCCCCGCCGCGATCCGCCCCTCCCGGTCCTGGGCCGGCTTGATGCGGGCGAACCTGGCGAGGGTGGGCAGGCGCAGGTGGCGGAAGGCGCCGAGCCCGCCGGCGTCGCTCGGCAGCGCCGCGGACGAGGTGAGCGTGCGGACCCGGCCCGGGTGGCGCAGGGCCACGCGCTGGGCGACGACCCCGCCGAGCGAGTGCCCGAAGAGGTGCGCCGACTCCCAGCCGAGCGCGTCCATGACGGCGACGGCGTCGTCGGCCATGTCCTCGGCGGTGTACGCGGCGGAGCGCCGGGCGGCCAGGGCGGCGAACGGGTTGGAGCCCGACGCGCTTTTCGGCAGCCGGGTGGACTCGCCCGCGTCCCGCTGGTCGTAGCGGGCGACGGCGAACCCGGCGTCGGCGAAGGCGGCACACAGCTCCTGCGGCCACCAGTACCGGGAGACCGCGAGCCCCATCACCAGCAGCAGCGGCTCGCCGTCCCCGCCCTCCCGGAGCCGGTCGTGGGCGAGCTCGACCGGGCCGTTGCGGGCGAAGCGGCGTTCGGTCCAGGTCATGGCGGGCTCCTTCGGTGGCGAGATACTGCGATCGATGTTCGCAGTATTAGACTACAGGCCGGTCGAGAAGCATCAGAAACAGCAGAAGCGCAGAAGCGCAGAAGGGAAGGTGGCGGCGCGTGGCCGGTCGGGAGACTCCGCCGACGACCGTGTGGTCACGCCCCGAGCGGGGCACGCGCGGACCCGCGCCCGAGCGGAGCCGGTACGAGATCACCGAGGCCGCCCTCGCCCTGGCCGACGCCGAGGGGCTGCCGGCCGTGTCGATGCGCGCGCTCGCGCAGCGGCTGGGCACCGGGCCCGCCTCGCTCTACCGCTATGTGGGCAGCCGCGACGAGCTGCTGGACCTGATGGCCGACGCGGTCACGGGCGAGCTGGACCTCTCCGCCGCCCCCAGCGGCGACTGGCTCGGTGACCTCGTCGGCCTGGCGCTCCAGTCCAAGGCCGCCCACGCCCGCCACCCCTGGCTCGCGGAGCTGAACGACCGGCGGGGCGAGGTGCTCGGCCCGCACGCGATTGACTACCTGGACCACGCCCTCGCGGTCCTGGCCCCCGCGCCCGGTACGAGCCGGGAGAAGCTGGAGGCCATCGGGCTCCTGGGCGGCCTGGCCACGCTCTTCGCCCGCCGCGAGGCCGCCACGGCGGGCGACGGCGCCCCCGGCGCCGGCAATCCGCCGGCCCAGGCGGCGCACCTGGCCGCGGTCACCGCGGAGGGCGGGCACCCGCACCTGCTGGCCGCCCTCACGACGGCGGGCCCACCGCCCCCGGCGGGCCCGGCCGAGCGGGACGCCCTGTTCGAACGGCTGCTGCGGCGGCTGCTTCCGGCGATGCTCGGCCAGGACGGCCAGGACGGCCAGGACGGCCAGGACGGCCAGGACGGCCAGGACGGCCAAGGCAGTCACGTCGGCCTAGGCGGTCAGGGTGCGCAGGGCAGGCCGGACGGGCAGTGTGTGCGGGGTGTGCCCCAGCCGTAGAACGGCACGGCACATCGCTCAGCGGGGCACGGGCACGTACACGTGCCCATGCCTCAGTCGAGGCAGAACTCGTTGCCCTCGATGTCCTGCATCACGATGCACGACTCGTTCTCCTCGTCCGCGAGCATCACCCGCTGACACACCGCACCGAGCGCCACCAGCCGGTCGCGCTCGGCCTCGAGTGTGGCGAGGCGCTCCTCGCCCACGAGCCCGATGCCGGCCCGCACGTCGAGATGGACCCGGTTCTTGGCGGTCTTGCCCTCCGGCACGCGCTGGAAGTAGAGGCGCGGGCCCGCCCCGGAGGGGTCGCTGCACGCGAACCACGCGTCCTGCTCCTCGGGCGGCAGCGAGCGCTGGTAGTCGGCCCACGTGGCGAACCCCTCCGGCACCGGCGGGACGACATACCCCAGCACCTCGCACCAGAAGCGGGCGAGGCGCTCGGGTTCCGCGCAGTCGAAGGTGAGCTGGACCTGCCTGATCGTTGCCATGGGACCACCGTAGTGGCGCGTCCCGTCCACCGGCATCCGGGTTTTCCCGGAGCCCGCAGCCGGAGCCACCAGCCTGGTGGAGCCGCAGCCCGCAGCTCGCAGCCGGAGCCACCAGCCTGGTGGAGCCGCAGCCCGCAGCTCGCAGCCGGAGCCACCAGCCGCAGCCCGCAAGCCCGCGGCTCGCCAGCCGCAGCCCGGG
>NZ_JBEYKR010000235.1:0-6995 GCF_040703535.1 Streptomyces sp. NPDC007346 | reverse complement strand
CTGGTCCGCCGACACCACCCCCGCTGCCCGCGACCAGGCCGTGGCCTTGCTGCAGGCCGCGGGCCTGGTGGTCAGCCCGCTGGCCGACGTGCCGGTGAACGCCTGGTAGTTCTCCACCGGGACGTTGGCGGACGCCTTCTTCAGCTCCTGGTCCTTGGCGTCGGTGGCGCCGGTGAACAGGCGCGGCTCGGGCAGGCCGACCGGGGACTCGTCCTCGGCGGCGCGGGCGTAGTTGTTCATGAAGCCCTGGCCGGGGGTGAGGAAGGTCCACTCCAGCCACTTGAGCCCGGCCTTGATCTGCTCCGGGGTGGCCTTCTTGTTGAACATGTAGCCGTCGCCGCCCATGAGGGTGCCCTTGCCACCCGGCATCGGGGCGAACGCCAGGTCCTCGTACTTCCCGCCGGCCTCCTTGACGATGCGCGGCACGTTGTCGGGGGCGGCGAGGTACATGCCGAGCTTGCCGGAGCCCATCATCTGGAGGGTGTCGTTGATGATGAGGAGCTGCTTGCTGCCCATGGAGTTGTCGCGCCAGCGCATGTCCTTCAGGTTCTGCAGCACCGCCTTGCCCTCGGGGGTGTCGACCGCGGCCTTCTTGCCGTCCTCGCTGACGACCGAGCCGCCCTGGGAGTAGATGTGGGCGGTGAAGTGCCAGCCGCCCTGGTTCTGGGCGCTGTACTCGGCGAAGCCGACGGTGCCGTTGCCCAGGCCCGCGATCTTCTTGGCGGCGGCCTGGACCTCGGGCCAGGTGGTCGGCGGCTTGTCCGGGTCGAGGCCGGCCTTGGTGAAGAGCGCCTTGCTGTAGAGCAGGCCCATGGAGTAGTTGGTGCGCGGGACGCCGTAGATCTTCCCGTCGACCGTGTAGGCGTCACGCAGGGGCTGGGCGATGTCCTTGTACGCCTTGAGGTCCTTGACGTACTCGGTGATGTCCGCGGCCTGGTTGATGGAGACGACGCGTTCGGTGTCGGTGAAGTACGTGTAGAACACGTCCTCCATCTGACCGCCCGCGAGCTTCGCGTCGAACGTCTTGGGGTCCTGGCACGGGAAGGCGTCGTGCGCGGTGATGTCGATGTCCGGGTTCTGCTTCTCGAACGCCTTGACGTCCTCGTCGAACCGCTTGTGGTCGATCTTCGCACTCGGCTGGGGCCAGCAGTTGACGGTGACGCGCGTCTTGCCGTCCGCGGCGCTCTCGCCCTCGGAGTTGCAGGCGGCCAGGCCGGTGACGGCCAGTGCGGTGGCTACGGCGGCGGCGCAGGTACGACGAAGAACGGAACTTCTCATCGGTGGACCCCTCTAGGGCAGGAGTGCGGGAAGCCCACAGCCAGGAGCTGTGTGGCGGACCACACTCAACCACCGCCGACGAATGTCCGCAAGATGTCACGTTGATTTCGTAAATCATTGACAGCTCTTGTCCGCTGAGCATGACAAGCGCCCGCAGAAGTGCGGTCGAAAGGCTGTACACGGAGGGGTGGATCCGGCTATTACGGGCACGTCACCTCCGCAACGTCCGCAAGCGGCGGCAGCTACGGCGAGCCACCGGCCCCTGCGGGAAGTGCGGGGAACGAAGGGTGCGGACAGGGTGCGACGGCCTGAGCGGCGGCGATGACCCCCTGCCGGGCGCCCCGGCGCCGGCCGGCCTGGGAGCGCTCTCCGCACAGACATGCGGGCCGCTCACCGGGCGGGGACCACCCTTTCGGGCTCGGTCGCCGGGTGGCCGCGGCAGCACCGGTGCCCCGTTGGGCACCCGGTCGGGCCGCGGCCCCACCCACTCTCGCCGACGACAGCTCTTCAGTAAGCCGTCGCCTCGGATACGCAAGAATATGGCAATAGTTGCAAGACGTTTATCGTCTCGTGATGGACATGCCCACCCGCGGCGGCTGCGGGACCGGCGATCTCGCGCGGGCCCGGCCGGCGGGAGGCCCTAGCGAAGGGCTGCGGACGACCGTACGCCGCCGAAGTCGATCGCGCGGTCAGCGTCGCGCAGGACCTCCTCGGCCACGCGTCGTACCTCGGCCGGCACGTCTCCCTGCTCCTCCACGAGGCCGGCGTAGATCGGTGCTTCGGTGCTGTCTGCGGAACTCATGCGCATTTCCCCGTCAGGTCTGGTGCGGATACCCCGCCGGTCGGCGGAGCGGGGGCGAGTGTACGTGGTGGGTGCCGGGCGCCGCGATTCCCGGTCCGGGGACCGAGACATCCCCGGACCTGCCGGAACCGCTACCGGCCGGTGCGGGGGCGGTCGGGTGGCCGGACGGGTTCCGTCCGGCTCAGGGCTGCTTCGGGCGCGGGGCGGGCGCCGACTGGGTGCGCCGCCGCCGGGCGGCGGGCAGGGGCCGGTGCCCCTCGGTCCACTCGTTCACCCAGCCGCAGCCCGAGCAGGCGTAGCGGCCGTCGAGCCCCGCGATCTGGGTGCCGCACCGGGCACATCCGATGTACGTGATCTCCGGGTGCTCCGTCATCGTCCGGCTCCAGCGGCTTCGAGCAGGACGCGGGCGAGCGCGCGCGGCCGGGAGAACATCGGCCAGTGACCGGTCTCCATCGTGACCAGCTCCCACCGCTCGCCCGTCAGCAGCCGCGCCACGTCGCCGTTCGGCTCGGCGCCGTCGAGCAGGCACTTCACGTACGTCGCGGGCAGCGAGCCGAGCGGGCCTCGCAGGACGGCCGGTTCGGTGAGGGTGGCGCCCGGGTGCGGTGTCGCCCCCGCCAGGAACCGGGCGATCTGCTCGTCGTCGAGCTCCTGACCGGCGCAGTCGGCCGCGGTCAGCGGGGGCCAGAAGCCGTCGTTCCCCTCGATCGCCGCCTCGACCTGCGCCCGGCCCTCGGGCCAGCTCGACACGAACGACTCGCCGTCGGCCGGGACGTTGGAATCGACGAAGACCACGCGCGCGAGCCGGTCCCCGATCCGCTCCGCCGCCTGCCCGACCGGGATGCCCGCGTAGCTGTGCCCGACCAGGACGACGTCCCGCAGACCGAGGCGGTCGACGTGGTCGGTGATGTCGTCGACATGGGTCTGCTGTCCGGCCTGCACGCCCTGCTTGTCCGCGAGGCCCGACAAGGTCAGCGGGTGGACCACGTGCCCGGCCGCGCGCAGGTCGGGCAGCACTTCGCTCCACGCCCACGAGCCGAGCCAGGCACCTGCCACCAAAACGAAGTTCGTCATGGCAGCAACGTAACGCGGGGGTCTGACAATCCCCCGGGCCCCGGGCCGCGTCCGCCGGGTCCGCCGCACGCCGCGCCCCGTCGCGTACGGCTTCGCCCCGTTCGGACCGGGCCCGCCCGGGGTCCGAAGTCGCTCTCCGGTGTTCTCCGACGACCTATGGCCCTACCTTCCGTACGTGCCAACTTCCGATCGGACAGGAGACATTGTCAGCCGTTTTTGACTGCTTTTCGCTATGAACGGAGGCCGTGGGGCTCGGGGAGGCAGGATGGCCTGCGTGATGGGCAACCTCCCTGTCGTGACGACCAGCTTCGTCGGCCGCGACGGCGAACTGGACAGCATCGAACGGGCACTTCGGGATCACCGGCTGGTCACTCTCAGCGGGAGCGGCGGGGTCGGCAAGAGCCGGCTGGCCCTGCAGACCGCCGGGAACGTCCGGGACCGGTACGCGGACGGCGTGTGGTGGGCCGACCTCTCGCACCTCGACGACGACCAGTTGCTCACCACGACGATCTGCGACGGCGTCGGGCTGCTGGACCACAGCCCCCGCCGCCCGGTGGCCGCGCTCTGCGAATGGCTCTCCGACCGCCGTCTGCTGCTCGTCCTCGACTGCTGCGAGCGGGTCGTCGACTCCTGCCGCCGGCTCGTCACCGAACTGCTCTCCGCCGCGCCGGGACTCACCGTCCTGGCCACCAGCCGGCAGCCTCTCGGCGCGGAGGGCGAGCACGCCGTGGAGGTGCCCCCGCTCTCCGCGGGCGAGGACGGCGACGAGGCCGTCCGGCTCTTCCGCGACCGTGCCGCCACCGTCGTCCCGGGGCTGGTGCTCGACTCCCCCGGCGACACGGCCGCCGTCTCCGAGATCTGCCGCCGTCTCGAAGGGATACCGCTCGCCGTCGAGCTGGCCTGCGCCCAGCTCCGCGAGAGCAGCGCGCAGGAGATCACCGGTCGGCTGGCCTCCCGGCTGGAGGCCCTCAGCGACGACACGCTCTGGCCCCGCCGCCACCGCGCCCTGCGCACCACGATCGGCTGGAGCCACGAGCTCTGCGCCCCGCTGGAGCGGCTGCTGTGGGCGCGGCTCTCCGTCTTCCGGGGCGTCATCACGGCGGCCGACGCCGAGGCGGTGTGCGCGGGCGGCCCCCTGGGCGCCGAGGCGATCGCCCCGGCGCTGGAGAGCCTCGCCGAGCAGTCCGTGCTCCGGCGGACCGGTGACGGCTACCGGATGTTGGACACGCTGCGCGAGTACGGGGCGATGTGGCTCGCCGAACTGGCGGAGGACACGCTCTTCACGGACCGGCACGCCCGGCACTTCGCGCAGATAGCCGTGCGGGCGCACAGCGGCTGGCTGGGCCCCCGGCAGGTCGAGTGGTACCGCAGGATCGCCTCCACGCACGCGGATCTCTGCGCGGCCCTGGAGCATCTGCTGGCCGAGGACCCCGAGAAGGCGATGGAGATGGCCGGATGCGCCGGTCTGTTCTGGAGCTGCTGCGGCCACCTGCACCAGGCCCGGACCTATCTGGAGCGGGTGCTGGCCCTGCCCCTGTCGGCCGGCCCGCACCGCACCCGCGCCCTCTGGGCCCTCGGCATCACGCTGACCCTCCAGGGGGACCATGAGGCGGCCCGCCGCGTCGGTGCCCAGTGCGAGGAGGCGGCCCGTCTCGGCCAGGACGCCGAAGGGGCCCTCTCGGCGGCCCACTCCATGAGCTTCACCTACCTGATGATGGGCCGGCCGCAGACCGCGCACCTGGTCAGCGACCACGCCCTGCGCCGCCATCCGGGGGACCCCGCCGACGCCCCCTCCCAGATGCGCTGCCGGGTGATACGTCTCTTCGCCCTGTCGGCGCTGGGCCGCCTGGACGAGGCGTACGAGGAGGCGACGCGGCTCCAGCGGACGAGCCTGCGCTTCGGCGAGCACTGGGCACGGGCCTACGCCGATCACCAGCTCGCCCTCATCCACCTGCTGCAGGGCCGTCCCCGCCACGCCGAGAGCCACGCCCGCGCGATGCTCGCGAGCAAGCACGAACTCCGCGACAGCCTCGGCATCGCCCTCGGTCTCGACCTGCTCGCCGGAGCCATCGCCGCCCAGGGCGACGGGGTCACGGCGGCCCGTACCTCCGGCACGGGGCACACGTACTGGCGGATCATCGGCCACCCCCACCGCGGCACCCCCGAACTCGGGGCGATCCGGGAGCAGTGGGAGCTCCAGGCCCGGCGGGCGGCCGGGAACACGGCGTACGAACGGGCCTACCGCCGGGCCTCGGCCGACGACGCCGAGCGCGGCCTGGCCCATGCCCTGGAGCGGAAACTCCCCTCCTGACCGGGCCGCTCCCCGGCTCCGACCGCCAGGGCGGCCAGCAGCGGGATCCGGCCCGACCGCGCCGAGGCACCGCTCGCGTCCGGGGCCGGGCGGGACACGGCTCGGTGGTGTGCCCGTGCGAGCACACCACCGAGGTCAGCACCCGTCCGCAGACGGTCAGTCGTTGTCGGTCTCCTCGCGGATGATGGTGTCGTTCTTGGCGTCCACGTCGAACGTGGTCTTCTTCCAGTCGGAGCCGACCACGTCGACCGACCAGATCGCGCCGTTGCCGTCGTTGTCGTCCAGGCTGACCTTGGTGACGGTCCCCTTCTTCTTCTCCGTGGCGACCTTGGCCGCCTGCTCGGGCGTCTGCGTGGCCTGGGCCAGCAGGTCGGCCGTCTGCTTCTTCTCCTCGTCGTCCTGGTCCGCGTCGACGCGGGCCTCGATCACCTTGCCGTCGACCGCGTTGATCCGCACGGTGTGGACCGTGCCGTCCTTCTCGGCGACCTCCGCGACCCAGACGGGGCCGTCGGCCCCGGGGCTCGCGCTCGGCGAACCGGTCGAGGTGGGGCTGCCGGTCGGGCTCGCGGCGCCGTCCGGGCTGGGGCTGCCGGTCGGGCTGCTGGTTCCGGTCGGGCTGGGGCTCTGGTCGCGGTCGTCGTCGTCCACACCCTCCAGGTCCAGATCGACGAGCTTGCCGCCGGCCACTTCACCGACCGCGGTGGTCGCGGCGTCGTCGAAGGTGACCTCGGTGGCGTCCAGCACCTTCTTGCGTTCCTGCTGGTCCTCGGTCAGCTCCGCGGTGGCCGACGGGGACGCCGTCGTCTTCTGCGGGAGGACCTTCGCGGCTTCGGTGGCCGCGGACGTCGCACTGTCCGAGCTCTGACCACATGCCGTCAGCAGGAGAGCGGCGGCGGCCACGCAGGCGGCGGCGCCGGTCACCTTGAGGTTGCGGGAGCGTAGGGAAAGACGGTTGTTTCGTCGGGGCTCAAGTCTCATGTACACATGCCTAGCCCTCCCGTCGACCAGTCATGTTGTCCTACCGGCCGGAGTCACCCGATCGACCGGACACCTCCGCCCGTTGGCCGTCGCGAACGGTCCTCGCCCCGCCGCTCCCCGGGCGGCCCGCGCCCGGGTGGGAAACAATGGGGGCAGGGCCGGTCGTCGTCGTGGTCCGGCCAGGAGGCGGTCATGAGCCACACGGAACGTTACGAACTGATCTTCCAGATGTCCGGCGCCGAGGACGACGTGGTCACCGTCCGGCTGACCGACCGGTCCGGAGCCGGCGGGTCTCCGGTGTACGAGGACGAGACGGGGATCGTGCGCGCCGAGATCAGCGACCGGGGCGAGGTGCGGATGCTCGCCAGCGGAGGACACCAGGTCCCCGGCACCCCGCTGCTCGCCCGGCCGCTGAGCGAGGGCGTTCCCGGGAGGCGCTGAGCAGGCGGACCGGCGCCGGGTACGGGGATCGGCGGGGGGGGGCGCCGGGGGGGGGGGGGGCCCCCCCCCCCCGGCCCCCACCCGCCGGGGCGCAAAAGCCCCCCCCGCAGA
>NZ_JBEYKR010000234.1:0-7159 GCF_040703535.1 Streptomyces sp. NPDC007346 | reverse complement strand
CCCCGGGGGGGCCGGGCGGGGGGGGGGGGGGGCGGGGGGGGGGGGGGCGGGGGGGGGCGGGGGGGCGGGGGGGGGGGGGGGGGGGCCGGGGGGGGGGGGGGCCCCCCCCCCCGACGCATGCGCCCATGCGGGCGCTTCCTCATGCCCGCCCATGCCCCTCACATGACCTCAGGTGCCCGCCCATGCCCTTTCATGCCCACACGTGCCCACCTCTCGCCCGAATGTGTTTACTTTCCCGAACCGCGGACGTAACCTGAGCGCGAAACCACAGACTCGGGCATGAAACGGATACGAAACCACATGTACGCACCGGAGCGTCAGCAGGAGATCCTCCGCCTCGCCCAGGAGAGCGGCCGGGTCGACGTGCTCTCCCTGGCCGAGGAGTTCCAGGTGACCGCCGAGACCGTCCGGCGGGATCTGAAGGCGCTGGACCGGGCCGGGCTGCTGCGCCGGGTGCACGGCGGTGCCATTCCGGCCGGGCGGCTCGGCTTCGAGCCCGACCTCGCCGAGCGGGACACCGTGGCCGCCGGCGAGAAGGACCGCATCGCGCAGGCGGCGCTCGCCGAGCTCCCCGCGGACGGAAACGTGATCATCGATGCCGGGACCACCACGGCCCGGCTCGCCGCGTCCGTCCCCCTGGACGCCGTGCTGACCGTGGTGACGCACGCGCTGCCGGTGGCCGCCCGGCTCGCCGACCACCCGGGGATCGCCCTGCACCTGGTCGGCGGCCGGGTCCGGCACCGGACGCGGGCGGCGGTCGACGCCTGGGCGCTCGGCTCGTACGCCGAGATCAGCGCCGACGTCGTCTTCCTCGCCACCAACGGCTTCGCCTCCGACAGCGGCCTCACCACGCCCGACCTCGCCGAGGCCGCGGTGAAGCGCGCGGTGGTCAAGGCCGCCCGCCGGGTCGTCCTGCTCGCCGACTCGGGCAAGTTCGGGCAGCGGCACTTCGCCCAATTCGGTGACCTCACCGACGTGGACCTCCTCATCACCGACACGGGCCTGAGCCCCGACGACGCCCGCTCCATCGAGAGCCGGGGCACGGAAGTGGTACGCGCATGATCCTCACCGTCACCCCCAACCCCAGCCTGGACCGGACCTACGAGCTGCCGGGCCTGGTCCGCGGCACCGTCCTGCGCGCCACGGCCGACCGCGTCGACCCGGGCGGCAAGGGCGTCAACGTCTCGCGCGCGGTCGCGGCGGCCGGCCACCGTACGGTCGCCGTCGCCCCGATGGGCGGGCCGGAGGGCTCCCTGCTGGCCCGGCTGCTGGGCGAGCACGGCATCGAGGCGGCCGGGGTGCCGGTCACCGGCAGCACCCGGATCAACGTCACGCTCGTCGAACCCGACGGAACCCTCACCAAGATCAACGCGGCCGGTCCCGAGCTCAGCCCCGCCGAGGCGGAGGACGTCCTGGAGGCCGTACGGACCCGTTCCGCGGCCGCCGACTGGATCGCCTGCTGCGGGAGCCTGCCGCGCGGGCTGCCGCCCCGGTGGTACGCGGAGCTGGTCGCGCGGAGCCACCGGGCCGGTACGCGGATCGCGCTGGACACCTCCGGTGCGGCGCTGACCGCCGCGCTGCGGGAGGGGCCCGATGTGATCAAGCCGAACGTCCAGGAGCTCGCCGAGGCCGTCGGCCGTCCGCTCGCCACGGTGGGCGACGCGCTCGAGGCCGCCGAGGAGCTGCGCGAGCGGGGCGCCCGGACCGTACTGGCCAGCCTGGGTGCCGACGGGCAGCTGCTGGTGGAGGCGTCGGGCGCGTACTTCGCGACCGCCCGCGTGGCGACCGTACGCAGCAACGTCGGCGCCGGGGACGCCTCCCTCGCCGGCTTCCTCACGGCGGGCGGGCAGGGGCCGCACGCGCTCGCCTCGGCCGTCGCCCATGGGGCGGCGGCGGTGCAGCTGGCGGGGAGCCTCATGCCCACGCCGGACGACCTCGACCTGTCGGCGGTCGTGTCGAGCGCCGACGTCCCCCTGGACCGCCCGCTGACCGAGCCCGCCCCATGACCACCGCACTCCCCCGACGAAACCGTAAGAACCCGCCGCCTTTCATCCCTTCGCACCGCCTCAGGGCGGTCCCCGAGCAAGGAGCACCGCGATGAGTGAGCTGATCACCGCGGAACTGGTCGACCTCGATCTGTCCGCCGCAACGAAGGACGCCGCCGCGAGGTCGCTCGCCGAGCGGATGGTGGCCGCGCACCGCGTCACCGACCTCGACGGCTTCCTGGCCGATGTCGCCGCCCGCGAGGCGCAGATGCCGACGGGCCTCGACGGCGGGATCGGCATCCCGCACTGCCGGAGCGAGCATGTGAGCGCCCCGACGCTGGCCTTCGGGCGCAGCGCCCGGGGCATCGACTTCGGCGCGGCCGACGGCCCGGCGGACCTCGTCTTCCTCATCGCCGCGCCGGCCGGGGCGGACGAGGACCATCTGACCATCCTGTCGGGGCTGGCCCGCAGGCTGATGGACCCGGAGTTCACCGCCGCCCTGCGTGCCGGGGACGACCCGGGCACGGTCGCCGCGCTGATCCGGGGCGAGGAGCCGGCCGAGGAGCTCGTACGGGAAGCCTCGGGCCCGTCACGGGCCGCAGCGGCGGCCGGCGGTCCGGCGGCGCCGATACCGGCGGCCGAGGACACCGAGGACACCGGCGCCACGCCCTTCCGGATCGTCGCCGTCACCTCCTGCCCCACCGGCATCGCGCACACCTACATGGCCGCCGAGTCCCTGACGGCCGCCGGCCGCGCCGAGGGCGTCGAGGTGACGGTGGAGACCCAGGGGTCGGCCGGGTTCAGCAAGCTGGATCCCGCCGTCATCGCCCAGGCCGACGCGGTCATCTGGGCGCACGACGTCGAGGTGCGGGAGAAGGGCCGCTTCCGGGGCAAGCCGCTGGTGGACGTCGGGGTGAAGGCGGGCATCAACCGGCCCGCCGAGCTGATCGCCGAGGCCCGCCGCAAGGCGGAGCGCGGTGAGGTCGCCGCCGTGGCGCCGGGCGGGGACGGGCCGGAGGCCGGTGCGGACGGCGGATCGGGGGCGGACGGTGCGCACTTCGGGGTCCGGCTGCGTACGTATCTGATGTCCGGCGTGAGCTACATGGTGCCGTTCGTCGCGGCGGGCGGCCTCCTGATCGCCCTGTCGTTCGCCATCGGCGGCTACGAGATCGTGGACGCCAAGTCGGTCGCCGACCACTTCGTGTGGGGGCAGGCGGACAGCTGGGCGGCGCTGCTCAACCAGATCGGTTCGGCCGCCTTCGGCTTCCTGGTGCCGGTGCTGGCCGGGTACATCGCGTACGGGATGGCGGACCGGCCCGCCCTGGTGCCCGGTTTCGTCGGCGGTGCGATCGCGCTCACCGTGGACGCGGGGTTCCTCGGCGGTCTGGTCGCCGGTCTGCTGGCCGGTGCGGTGGTGATGGCCATCCAGCGGGTCCCGGTCCACGCCACGCTGCGCGGGATCATGCCGGTGCTGGTGATCCCGCTGATCGCGTCGGCGGTGGTCGGGTTCCTGATGTTCATCGTCGTCGGCAAGCCGATCGCCACGCTGCAGAGCGCCCTCACGGACTGGCTGAACGGTCTGTCGGGCTCCAACGCCGTCATCCTCGGCGTCGTGCTCGGCCTGATGATGTGCTTCGACATGGGCGGTCCGCTGAACAAGGTGGCGTACGCCTTCGCGGTCGGCGGTCTCGCCGATCCGACCGACGGCAGCCTCAAGGTGATGGCGGCGGTCATGGCGGCCGGTATGGTCCCGCCGCTGGCGATGGCGCTGGCCACCACCGTACGCAAGAAGCTGTTCACGAAGACCGAGCGGGAGAACGGGCGGGCGGCCTGGGTGCTGGGCGCCTCGTTCATCACCGAGGGCGCGATCCCGTTCGCCGCCGCCGACCCGTTGCGGGTGATCCCGTCGGTGATGGCGGGCGGCGCGGTCACCGGTGCGCTGTCGATGGCCTTCGGGTGCACCCTGCGCGCTCCGCACGGCGGCGTCTTCGTCGTCCCGCTGATCGGTGCGCCGTTCCTCTACCTGCTGGCCATCGCCGCCGGCACCCTGGTGGCGACCGCGCTGGTCGTCCTGCTCAAGGGCGCCCGCCGCACGGTGGCGGCCGAGTCCGGGGAGGCCGAGGCCACGGACGCCGGCTCCCGGGTGGGCGTCACCGCCTGACCGTCGCCCGGCGGCGGCGCAGCAGGACGAGCGGGACGACGGCGGCCACGGCCGCCGTCCCCGGGAGGAGGGCCGCCTCGGCGGCGGTGGAGAAGGTGGCGGGGACGGGCAGGGTGCTCCAGCGGCCGACCGGCCAGGCGATGACGACGGCGCGGCCGACGACCTCGTCCACCGGGACCATGCCCTCGTTGCGGTCGTCGCTGTGGTAGCGGGAGTCCGCCGACGCCTGCCGGTGGTCGCCCATCACCCAGAGTTTGCCCTGCGGGACCGTGACCTTGAAGGTGCCCTTGTCGTCGTTGCTGCACGGGGTGTTGCCGGGGAACACATTCGGCTCGTCCAGGGCCTTGCCGTTGACCTTCACCGGTCCGTCACCCGCGCACTCCACGGTGTCACCGCCGACGCCGATCACCCGCTTGATGAGGTCCTTCTCCTCCGCCGACGGCATCACTCCGATGAAACTGAGCACCTCCTGCACGGTGTTGGGCGGATCGACGGCCATGTCGTCGAGCCAGCCGTCCGGGTCGTGGAAGACGATCACCTCACCCCGTTCCGGTTCGGATCCGAACCACGGGGTCAGCTTGTCGACGAGGACCCGGTCGCCCCGCTGCAGGGTGTTCTGCATGGAGTCCGACGGGATGGAGAAGGCCTGGACGAGGAAGGTCTTGATGAGCAGGGCCAGGACGAGGGCGAGGCCGATGAGGAGCGGCAGCTCCACCCAGAACGGCCGGTGCTTCCTGGTCCCCGCCCGCCGTGCACCCGCACGCACCATCTCGCCGCTCCTCGCCCCGTGTCCCGCGCGCCCGCCCCCGGTGGGGAACGGATCTTGTCGGGTCACTCTATGGGGCGCGGCGGACGCGGCGCGGATGCGGATGTCAGGGGGCGGGGGCGGTGTCCTCCGGCGGGACCGTGGCTCCGTCACCGGCGCGCACGGCTTCCACGATGTTCTGGTGGAAGACCCGGCTCTCCTCCTCGGAGGCGCACGGCACGGGACTGCCCACCAGGGTGAACCAGTCCGACGATCCGCTGTACTGCACGGCCACCGACGCCTGGCCCTCCGACCAGGTCGTGTGCACCGTGAGGTCTCCGCTCAGGATCCCGGCTTCTTCGGTGCGGACTCCGCCCGTTCCCGCGAAGACACCGCTGGTCGTCCACGATGCCCAGCTCATGACGTGTCGCCTTTCGGACGATGACAAGCCTCTGCGGCGGACTGCTTCCGAGTATGGCACCGCTGCTGGGAGGGTGCACGGGGTGCGGCAGCACTCCGTGCACCGCACTGCCTCACGCGCGTTCCCGTACACCCCGGACGAACGCGGCCTGGCCCGCGTGCTGGAGGTCGTCGGCGATGACGCTGACCAGCCGGACGCCCAGGGTCACCGGCGGCGACCAGCCCTCGTCGACGATGCGGTCGAGGGCGCGGCCGTCCAGTCCGCGGACGAAGCCGAGGGTCTGTTCGTGGACGGCGTCGTAGTAGCCGAGGAGCAGGTCGGCGGAGTCCACGCGGACGGCGGCGACCTCTTCGCCGCTGTGCCCGAATCCGGTCGCGGCCTCGTCGAAGGGGAGAGCGAAGCGCTCGGCCCAGCCCTGGGTGATCCAGACCTGGCCGGTGTCGGCGGCGTCGGCGATGTGGTCGTCCTGGACCCGGGTGAGGTGCCAGATCAGCCAGGAGATCGAGTTCGCCCCGTCGTCGAGGCGGGCGTTGAGGTCGTCGGCCGAGAGTCCTTCGGCCGCCGCGTGGACCGCTTCCCTGACCCGGTCGAACGCTTCGGCGAGCATGTTCGCATTGTTCATCCCCTCACCTTCGCCTCCTGACCCGCCCGAACCGCGCTCCGACACACACGTGCCCCCGCTCGGGATCGGCTGGTGGTCCGGAGCGGTGCGCAGGACGTCGATCAGTACCTCGCCGAGCCGCCGGGCGTCAGCGCAGGCCGCCCAGCCACCGGGTCAGCAGCCGGTTGACCTCGTCGGGGCGTTCCTGCTGGATCCAGTGGCCGCAGCCTTCGAGGATGTGGGCGCCGGACAGGCCGGGGAGGGTCGCCGGGTAGGCGTCGATGGCGTCCGCCATCCATGTGGTGGAGGCGTCGAGCGCGCCGCCGATGAAGAGGGAGGGCTGGGTGAGGGGCGCTCCGTGCCAGGCGGCGAGGTCCTCCCAGTCGCGGTCGACGTTGCGGTAGCGGTTGAGAGCACCGGTGAGGCCGGAGCGTTCGAACTCCCCGCTGTAGACGTCGAGGCCCTCCTCGCCGAGCCAGGCGGGCAGGGGGCCGGTGGGGAAGCGGTCGCGGAGGCGTGCTCCCGGAGGTACGAAGAAGAGCCTGCCGTGCTCCTCGGGGGTGAGGGCTTCGCCGGTCAGCCCGGTGTAGAAGCCGGCGAGCCAGCCGCGTACGTCCTCCTCGATCTCCGCCTCGGCCCTGCCGGGGGTCTGGAAGTAGCTGACGTAGAACTCCTCGTCACCGCCGATCCGGGCGAAGCCGTCGGTGGGGCGGTGGCCGCCGCGGGGTGCGTAGGGGACGCTGAGCAGGCCCACGGCGGTGAAGACGTCCGGCCGGAGCAGGGCGCTGTTGGCGGCGATGGGCGAGCCCCAGTCGTGGCCGACGACCGTGGCCGTCTCCTCGCCCAGGGCGTGGACGACGGCGGTGTTGTCGGCGACGTGCGCGAGCATGCGGTACGCGTCGGTGGCGGCGGGTTTGGCGGAGCGCCCGTATCCGCGTACGTCGATGGCGACGGCCCGGTATCCGGCGGCGGCCAGCGCCGGGAGCTGGTGACGCCAGGAGTACCAGGACTCGGGGAAGCCGTGGACGAGCAGGACGAGGGGGCCGGTGCCCTGTTCGACCAGGTGGATGCGGCCGCCGGGTCCGGCCACGAGGCGGTGGACCGCGCCGGGCAGGGTGGTGGAGCCTGTCGGCGTGGGTTCGGGCTGCGGCATGGTGTCCAGGTTGTGGAAGATCATCACGAACGGGCTGCCGCCCTGCACCACCTTCTGCCAGGGGTACAGCGACAGCAGCACCGCCAGTGCGCC
>NZ_JBEYKR010000233.1:0-7212 GCF_040703535.1 Streptomyces sp. NPDC007346 | reverse complement strand
GAAAAGGCGCTGACGCGCAAGGCCAAGAGCCTGCTGCTGGAAGAGAAAGGCGTGAACGAGGCGTACCTCAAGGCGGCCGCCTACTGGCGACTGGATCCCATCGCTCGAGAAGGACCTGATCAACGTCGGCAGCGTCGACCGCGGTTTCCGCGCGGTCTACGGCACGTTCGGGCCCGACGGCGTCTACGTCCGCCGGGACTACGACTTCAAGCTGATCGAGGAGGTCCCCGGCTACGGCGGCACGGTCTACCTCCGCGCCACCGACGAAGCGGTCAACGTCCTCGTCGGCGCCCTGGACACCGATGTCACCAGCGCCCAGATCGCCGCCGAGGTCAAGCTGGAGGTCCTGATCAGCCGGGGCCGCCTCGCCGACGCCCAGCTCGCCGCCGAACAGGCCCGCTACCGCACCGTGCAGTACGCCGAGACGCTGCGCCGCACGCTGGAGGCCACCCGGCGCAACGTCCGCGCGGTCGACTGGCTCAACACCGTCCCCGACATGATCGCCGAAGCCCTGGACCACGTGGCCGACCGCTACCGCCACGAGAACGCGATCCTCACCAACATCCGCAAGGCGCGGGACGAGGCCGAGGACCCCGAGCACAAGCGCCGGGCCGCCGAGCTCGTCGACATCGTCAAGGACTGCATCCGCCGCCACACCCAGCTCCAGTCCCGGCTGCTGGAGGCCGGGCCGCTCTTCCGCGCCGAGCAGGACCGGCAGGCGTTCGCCCCGCCCGCCGCCCACGCGGGCCTCGATCTGTACGGGCAGCTCCTCGCCCCGCTCCTCCCGCTCCCCGTCGAACAGTCCCTGAGGGCCACCGACGCGTTCTTCGCCCACGGCACCGGGCTGCGCACCCCCACCTCCGTCCGCGTCGGCGACCTCGTCGACATGCTCCTGACCCCACCCCTGGAGCGGGAGCACCTCGGCAGGGAGATGCCCGAGCCCGACCTGATCGCCACCCCGGACGACAGCCGTTTCAGCGACGCCCAGCTCTCCAGCGCCATGGCCCTGCTCGACCTGGAGCACGACGCCCCGCGCAGACTCTCCGGGCTGCTCGCCGAGGCCCGCCGCAGCGACCCCGAGCTGCCCTACCTGGTCGCGCTCCTCGCCGTCCACGCCGCCTCCCCGCCGGTCGGCACCGCCTACCGCCAGGGCGAGCGCCGCCTGCTCTTCGCGGTGGACGACGGCACCGAGCTGGACGACCCGGAGTTCGGCGGCGCCGACCTGATCGTGGGCACCGCCCTGCTGGACGCCGCCGGAATGGCCGCGGACCGCAAGGAGGCCTCGTGACCGGCCCCGTACGTCCCGCGCACCCCCGCCCTTTCCGTACCGAGGAGTCCCAGCCGTGAGCGACCACGACGCCGAGCACCCCGACGCGTGGACCGAGCCCTCCGCGTACGTGGGTGACTCCGTACCCGCACACACCGCCGAGCCCACCGGCCAGCCGGCCGTCACCCCGGCCGACGCCGCCGACGCCGCCCGCCTGGTCTCCTTCGGGCTCCAGCCCAAGCTGCTGCCCGCCCGCGACGCCGAATACGCCGACCTGCTCCGCCGCTACCGGGAGGAGAGCGCCTTCGCCCGGCTCGCCGACGCCGTCGCCACCGGGCTCGGCCTCATCGTCCTGGAGGTCTCCCCGCGCGCCGGGATGGCCGTCACCGCGGGCGAGGACTCCGTCTTCGCCGTCCGCATGGGCGACTACGCCCGCCGTGCCTCCTCCGACGCCGCCGACCGCTTCCTCCACGGCCTGGCCCACCTCGCCGTCGCCGCCCTCGCCTTCCCCCGCCCCGAGGACCTAGCCGACGACGCGTACATCGGCCGCATCACGGTCAACGGCGTCGACGCCTTCGTACGCCAGGCCTGCAAGCGGCTGGAGGAGCGCGCCGAGGAGCAGGGCGACAACACCGACCCCGCCACCGACACCCCCGGCCTCGAATCCGGCTGGCGGATCTACGCCCGCCGCAGCTCCACCGGCGCCACCAAGGATGCCCGGCGCCTGGCCGGATCCACCACCGGCATCATCGGCAAGGCCGTCGCCTTCCTCACCGACTCCGGCTTCCTCCAGCGCACCGGCGACGACGCGGGCGGCGCCTACCGCACCACCGCCCGCTACCAGCTCCAGGTCCGCGACATGGCGGGCGGCGCCGCCATGGCCGAGCTGCTGGAGCTCGGCGTCGTCCCCGTCACCGACGGCTCCGCCACCCTGCTGCCGCCGTCGGACCCCGACGACCTGGAGCTGGCGGCCGACGCGGGCCTGCCCTTCCACTCCTCCTGACCACCCGTCCCCTCCGGCCCGCCCCGACCGCACCATCCCGACCGCACCGTCCCGACCGCACCGCCCAGCTCCGCCACCGCTCACGAACGACGAGAGTCCGCCGCCATGTACGAGTTGTCCCGGGTCCGCCTCTACTCCATCGGGCCTGCCGGTGCGCGCTACGCCGACACCGTCCTCGACCTGCGCGGCGTCGGTGAACCCGTTCCCGACCCGGCGCCCGCCCAGGCGGAGTTCTTCGAGGACGAGCCGGTCGGCCCGCCGCGCCGCCCCGCCCCGGCCGGCGTGCTCTTCCTGGAGAACGGCGGCGGCAAGTCCGTCCTGCTCAAGCTGATCTTCTCGGTGATGCTCCCCGGCCACCGCAACACCCTCGGCGGCGCCAGCTCCGGCGTCCTGCGCAAGTTCCTGCTCGCCGACGACTGCGGCCACGTCGCCCTGGAGTGGCAGCACACCCTGACCGGCGAATGCGTCGTCGTGGGCAAGGTCAGCGAGTGGCGGGGACGGCAGGTCTCCAACGACCCCCGCAAGTTCGCGGAGGCCTGGTACTCCTTCCGCCCCGGCCCCGGGCTCAGCCTGGACAGCCTGCCCGTCGCCGAGGCCACCGCCGTCGGCCGCCCCGCCGAAGGGGTCTCCGGAGCCCGGGGCAGGCGCCGCACCATGAAGGGGTTCCGCGACGCCCTGGTGGACGCGGGCAAGTTCTACCAGCACCTCGACGTGCACTGGGAAGAGATCCACGACCGCTGGAACGAACACCTCGGCGACCTCGGACTCGACCCCGAACTCTTCCGCTACCAGCGCGAGATGAACGCCGACGAGGGCGAGGCCGCCGGACTCTTCGCCGTCAAGAAGGACTCCGACTTCACCGACCTGCTGCTGCGCGCCGTCACCGACACCCGCGACACCGACGGCCTGGCCGACCTGGTCAGCGGCTTCGGCAACAAGCTGGGCCGACGCGCCGAGCTGACCGCCGAGCGCGACTTCACCGCGGGCTCCGTCGACCTGCTCGGCCGCATCGTCGAGGCCACCGGGGCCCGTGCCCGCAGCCGCGACATCCACGCCGCCGCCGAACGCCGCACCCGCACCCTGGCCCGCCGTCTGAGCGCCCGCGCCGCCGAGGAGCGCGGCCGCACCGCCGAGCTGGCCGAGCGGGTCACCGCCGCCGCCCACACCGTCACCGAGGCCGAGTCCGCCCGCGGCCGCCGCTCCCTGATCGCCGCCGAACTCGCCTACCGGCACGCCTCCCTGGCCCTGGCCGGCGCCGAGAAGAGCGCCGCCGCCGGACGCCGGGAGCTGGCCGAGGCCCGCACCCTGCACGCCGCCTGGCAGGCCGCCGAGGCCGTCCTGCGCCACCGCGCCGCCGCCGACCGCTCCGCCAGGGTCGCCGTCGCCATCCGCGAGGCCGAGCGCGACGCCGCCCCCGCCCTCGCCGCCCGCGCCACCGCCGCCGCCGACCTCGTACGGGCGCTGCACACCGCCGCCGAGGACGGCGAGCGCGTCGCCAACGAGCAGGAGGAGCGCTCAGAGACCCTCCAGGCCACCGGCGAGCGCGCCCACCGCGACGCCACCGTCGCGGCCACCGAGGCCCAGCGCGCCCGCAGCGAGGCCGGCCATCTGCGCCAGCGCCTCGCCGAGGTCGAGCAGGAGACCAGTGAGGCCGTCCAGGCGGGCTGGCTCGACAACACCGCGCCCGACGCCGACCCGGCCCGCGCCGCCCTGGCCGCCAGCGATGCCGAACAGGCGGCCGTCGCAGCCTGGGACACCGCCCGCGAGGCCGCCCGCACCGCCGCCGACCACGCCCGTGAGGCGGCGGCCGACGAGAGCCGCGCCGAACTGGCGGCGGCCCGCGCCGCCGACGCGGCCAAGGCGGCGGAGCAGAGCCACGAGGACGAGCTGAGGGCCGCCGAGTCCATCGCCGCCGACCCCCGCCTCGCCGACCTGCTCGGCCTGCCCTCCGGCACCGGCGTCCCGCACCCCCGCCGGGGAGCGGGCGAGGAGACGCCGGGCGGGACACAGCGGGACACCGCCCGCACCGGCACCCAGGGGGACGGCACCGCCACCGAAGCCTCCCCGGAGAGCGCGGTCGCCCTCGCCGACCAGCCCGCCCCCTCCCACCAGCCGCTCAGCGCCCAGGAGTTCGACCGCAGCGCCGACGAACTGCGCGAGCTGCTCGACCAGTCCGTCACCGCCGCCGAGCGCCGCCTCTTCGACCTGCGCACCGCCGCCGCAGACGACGCCCGCATCCTCGGCGCCCTCGGTGAGGGCGGGCTGCTGCCCCCCGGCCCCGACGTCCTGGCCACCGTCGAATACCTGGGCGAGCACGGCATCCCCGCCCTGCCCGGCTGGCGCTATCTCGCCCAGGCCGTCGACCCGGCCGACCACGCCGCCGTCCTCGCCGCCCGCCCCGAGCTGGTCGACGGCGTCGTCATCACCGACCCCGACGCCCACACCCGCGCCCGCGACGTCCTCGGCAGCGCGGCCCTGCTGCCCCGCTCGGCCGTCGCCGTCGGCACCGCCGCAGCGCTCCTCGCCCCCGTCCCGGACCCCGCCACCGGGTCCGACGCCCAGCACGACGGCGTCTTCCTCGTCCCGCCGAACCCGGCCATGCACGACGAGCACGCCGCCGACGAGGAGCGCCACGGGCTGCGTTCCCGCGCCGCCGCCCGCGACGAGGACATCAGGTCGCTCGCCGCCCGCCTCTCCGGTGACCGCGCCCTCGCCGCCCGCATCGGCTCCTGGCGCGCCGACTGCCCGCCCGGCATGCTCGCCGAACTGGCCGAGGCCGCCGCCACCGCCCGTACGGCGGCCGAGAGCGCCGAAGCCGTCCTGGCCGAGGCCCGCACCGCGCGCGCCGAGGCCGACGAGGCCGCCGCCGACACCGCCCGGGTCCGCGACGAGCGCCAGGAGGCCGCCCAGCGCGCCCGCCGGGTCGCCGACGCGCTCGCCGGGCTCGCCCACCGGCTCCGGGAGCGGGCCCGCTGGCAGGTCCGGCTGCGCGAACTGGTCGACGAGGCCGCCGAGTCCGAGGCCCGCGCCGCCGTCTGCCTGGACCTGGCCCGCTCCGCCGACGAGGACCGCAGGGCCGCCCAGCGCGCCGGGGACGACGCCCGCCGCACCGCCCGCGCCCTGCGCGCCGAACGCGCCGAGATCGCCGGCGCCCCGGAGATCCTCCCGGAGCCCGACGAGACCAGGCCCCGCACCGCCCTGCCCACCCTGCGCGAGGCCTACCGGGCCGCCTCCCAGCTGTACGAGAAGGTCGGCGTCGGCGCCGACCTGCGCGCCGAACAGGCCCGCGCCGAGAGCGACGAGAGCGCCGCCCTGGCCGAGCTGGACCGCCTCACCAACAAGGTCCGCACCCGCGCCGCCCAGCTCCTGGAAGGCACCGACGGAGCCGACGGCCCCTCCCGCCAGGCCGCCGCCGCCCGCGCCGAATCCCACGTACAGCTCCTGGAGACCCGCGCCTCCACCGCCAGCGAACAGCTGGGCCGGTTCCGTGGCGAGGCCGAACGGCTCGCCCCCGACGACGAGCGGCTCCACCACACCGAGCTGCCCGACGAGCTGGTCCCGGCCGACGCCGAGCAGGCCCAGGCCCTCCTGCGTACGGCCACCGGCGAACTGGCCTCCGCCACCGCCGCCCTGGACACCGCCCGCGCCGCCCACAGCGAGCTGCTCCACGCCCACCGCACCGCCGAGGACTCCGCCGGCGGCTTCGACGAGACCGCCGCCCTCCTGCGCGACCTGCTCCGCGACCACGGCACGGAGGACGGCTCCGAGGCCCCCGACCCGTATCCGGGCACCCTGGAGGAGGCCCGGCAGTCCGCCGCCGAGGCGCGCCGCTCCCTGCGCGGCTGCTCAGCCGACCTCTCGGCCGCCGAGAGCGCCGTCCGGGAAGCGAGCGACATCCTCGTACGGCACGCCAACTCCACCCGCTACGAGCAGGTCCGCACCCCGGCCCGCCAGCAGATCCGCGAACTGCCCGCCTCCGCGCTGCCGGAGCACGCCCAGAAGTGGGCCGACGCCTTCGCCCCGCGACTGCGCGTCCTGACCGACGAGCTGGTCCAGCTGGAGCGCAACCGCGACTCCATCGTCGACCGGCTGCGCGGCCTGGTCGAGTCGGCCCTCGCCACGCTCCGCTCGGCCCAGCGGCTCTCCCAGCTCCCCGAGGGGCTGGGGGAGTGGTCGGGGCAGGAGTTCCTGCGGATCCGCTTCGAGGAGCCCGATCAGGCCACCCTCACCGAACGCCTCGGCGAGGTCATCGACGAGGCGACGCACGCCGCCCTCAAGAAGAACTCCGACCTGCGCCGGGACGGCATGTCCCTGCTGCTGCGGGGCGTGGAGGCGGCCCTGCGGCCCAAGGGCATCGCGGTGGAGATCCTCAAGCCGGACGCGGTGCTGCGCGCCGAGCGGGTCCCCGTCGGGCAGATGGGCGACGTCTTCTCCGGCGGCCAGCTGCTCACCGCCGCCATCGCCCTGTACTGCACGATGGCGGCGCTGCGCAGCAACGACCGGGGCCGCGACCGCCACCGCCACGCGGGCACGTTGTTCCTGGACAACCCGATCGGCCGGGCCAACGCCACGTATCTGCTGGAGCTCCAGCGCGCGGTCTCCGACGCGCTGGGCGTGCAGCTGCTCTACACGACCGGTCTCTTCGACACGACCGCGCTCGCCGAGTTCCCGCTGGTCATCCGGTTGCGCAACGACGCCGACCTGCGGGCGGGGCTGAAGTACATCAGCGTGGAGGAGCACCTGCGCCCCGGGCTGCCGCAGCAGGACCCGGACGGTGAGACGGTCCACGGCGAGATCACGGCGACCCGCATGTTCAAGCGGAGCACACAACAGGCTCCGCAGCCGCAGCCGGAGGCGTAGTCTCCGCCACGGGCGGGCCCGATGCCGATCGGGCCCGCCCGGCGGCCTCAGGCCCGTGTTCCTGCTACGCTGGAAGTGGGGC
>NZ_JBEYKR010000232.1:0-7260 GCF_040703535.1 Streptomyces sp. NPDC007346 | reverse complement strand
GCCGCCGCAGACGTGCGTGAGCGGCGGCCCCGCGCAACAGATGGAGAGACGATGAGCAAGGCCGGGAAGACCGGATCGCAGTCGGCTGCGCAGCCGGTCGCCGACAGCCACGAAGTGATCCGCGTGCACGGGGCGCGCGAGAACAACCTCAAGGATGTCGACATCGAGATCCCCAAGCGCCGGCTCACGGTGTTCACGGGGGTCTCCGGCTCCGGCAAGAGTTCGCTGGTGTTCAACACGATCGCCGCGGAGTCGCAGCGGCTGATCAACGAGACCTACAGCGCCTTCGTCCAGGGCTTCATGCCGACGCAGGCGCGGCCCGAGGTCGACGTACTCGAAGGGCTGACGACGGCGATCATCGTCGACCAGCAGCGGCTGGGCTCGGACCCCCGCTCCACCGTCGGCACCGCCACCGACGCCAACGCGATGCTGCGCATCCTGTTCAGCCGGCTCGGCAAGCCCCACATCGGCTCGCCCAACGCGTTCTCCTTCAACGTGGCCTCGGTCAAGGCGAGCGGCGCGATCACGGTGCAGCGCGGCGCCGGCACCAGGACCGAGAGGCAGACCTTCACCCGCACCGGCGGCATGTGCACCCGCTGCGAGGGCCGGGGCACGGTCTCCGACATCGACCTCACCCAGCTCTACGACGACACCAAGTCGATCGCCGAGGGTGCTTTCACCATCCCCGGCTGGAAGTCGGACAGCTGGTGGACCGTGCGGACCTACGCCGAGTCGGGCTTCCTCGACCCGGACAAGCCGATTCGCGAGTTCACCAAGAAGGAGATGCAGGACTTTCTCTACCGGGAGCCGACCAAGGTGAAGGTCGAGGGTGCCAACCTGACCTTCGAGGGGCTGATCCCCAAGATCCAGAAGTCGTTCCTGTCCAAGGACAAGGAGGCGATGCAGCCGCACATCCGAGCCTTCGTGGAGCGCGCGGTCACCTTCGCCACCTGTCCCGAGTGCGAGGGCACCCGGCTCAGCGAGGGCGCCCGGTCCTCGAAGATCAAGAAGATCAACATCGCCGACGCCTGCGCGATGCAGATCAGCGACCTGGCCGACTGGGTGCGCGAGCTGGACGAGCCGTCGGTGGCGCCGCTGCTCGGCGCGCTGCTGGGGACGCTCGAATCGTTCGTGGAGATCGGCCTCGGCTACCTCTCGCTCGACCGGCCCTCGGGCACGCTGTCGGGCGGTGAGGCGCAGCGCGTCAAGATGATCCGCCACCTGGGCTCCTCGCTCACCGACGTCACCTACGTCTTCGACGAGCCCACCATCGGCCTGCACCCGCACGACATCCAGCGGATGAACGACCTGCTGCTGCGGCTGCGGGACAAGGGCAACACCGTGCTCGTCGTGGAGCACAAGCCGGAGGCCATCGCCATCGCCGACCACGTCGTCGACCTCGGCCCCGGCGCCGGCAGCGAAGGCGGCACCGTCTGCTTCGAGGGCACCGTCGAGGGGCTGCGGGCCGGAGGCACCCTCACCGGCCGCCACCTGGACGACCGGGCCGTCCTCAAGGAGAAGGTCCGCACGCCCACCGGGGCGCTGGAGATCCGCGGCGCGTCCGCCCACAACCTGCGGGACGTCGACGTGGACATCCCGCTCGGGGTGCTCTGCGTGGTCACCGGCGTCGCGGGCTCCGGCAAGAGCTCGCTCATCCACGGGTCGATCCCGGCCGGTGAGGACGTGGTCTCGATCGACCAGACCGCGATCCGCGGCTCGCGCCGCAGCAACCCGGCGACGTACACCGGGCTTCTGGACCCGATCCGCAAGGCGTTCGCCAAGGCCAACGGTGTGAAGCCGGCCCTGTTCAGCGCCAACTCCGAGGGCGCCTGCCCCACCTGCAAGGGTGCCGGCGTCATCTACACGGACCTGGGGATGATGGCGGGTATCGCCACCGTCTGCGAGGAGTGCGAGGGCAAGCGGTTCGAGGCCTCGGTGCTCGACCACCACCTCGGGGGCCGCGACATCAGCGAGGTGCTCGCGATGTCGGTGGACGAGGCCGGGGCGTTCTTCGCCGACGGCGAGGCGCGCACCCCCGCCGCGCACAGGATCCTCACCCGCCTCTCCGACGTCGGGCTCGGCTACCTCAGCCTCGGTCAGCCGCTCACCACCCTCTCCGGCGGCGAGCGTCAGCGGCTGAAGCTGGCCACCCACATGGGCGAGAAGGGCGGTGTGTACGTCCTCGACGAGCCGACCACCGGTCTGCACCTGGCCGACGTGGAGCAGCTGCTCGGACTGCTCGACCGGCTAGTCGAGTCCGGCAAGTCGGTGATCGTCATCGAGCACCACCAGGCGGTCATGGCGCACGCCGACTGGATCATCGACCTCGGCCCCGGCGCCGGACACGACGGCGGCCGGATCGTCTTCGAGGGCACCCCGGCCGACCTGGTCGCCGACCGCTCCACGCTCACGGGGGAGCACCTCGCGGCGTACGTGGGGGGCTGACCGGGGGAGCGGTGTACGGGCCGGGGGAAGAGGCCCCCCGGCCCCGGGTGCGTCTGCCACCGTGTCCTGATCGCCCGGCCGTTCGAAGCGCGCGCCGGGCTCGCAGGCCCCGCTCAGGACGGCCGGTCGCGGTTGAGCCACGACGGGACCTCGGGGACGTCCGCGTCCCATGTCCGATCCGGCCCAGGCTGTGGCTCGGGCTCGGGCTCGGGCTCGGGCTCCGGCGGAGGCTGCACAGGCCGGCGCCGCACTGGTTCCGGGACGGCCGGCGGCTCGGGCTCCGGCTCCGGTTCCGGGACGGCCGGCGGCTCGGGCTTCGGCTCCGGTTCCGGGACGGCCGGCGGCTCGGGCTTCGGCGCGGCGCTGTCGTAGAGCTCCTCGATCACCGTGAACCGGCAGTGGAAGCTCTGCCAGGCCCCGTCCAGGACCAGCACGAACCCGTCGCGCTCCCGGTAGAGCCTCCGGCGCTTCGGACTGGCCGGGTGCACCGGCTTGTACACCTCGGCCCGCCGCCGCAGAGCCTCCAGCGCCTCCTCGTAGGTGCCGTCCACCTGGTCCATGACATCGGCCGACCAGACCCGGCGCTGGCCGCCGAGCCCGAGGTTCTGCTCCACGAGCAGTCCCCATCTGGGCATGTCTTCCCCCTTGTTGCTCGTCGCCGGCCGTCGGCCGCTCGCCGCGTCCCCCGCCCGTACCCCTGCCGCGCAGGGGCCCCGCGTCGTACCATTGTTCCCGATCTTGTTACGCGCCCGGCCACCGCCCGAGTGCACCGCCCAGGCGCACCGCCCGAGCGCACCGCCCCGAGTACACCGCCGAGCCGGAGGTACACGCGGATGAACGACGCCGACCCCGGCCTCTTCGGCCCCCGATCGGTCACCTGGCAGATGCACGGCGACCCGATGATGTGGGTCGCGGGCATCCGCGCTCTCCACCTCCAGGCCCTGCACCCGCGCGCGGTGCGCGGCGTCACGCAGAACTCCGACTTCCGCCACGACGCCTGGGGCCGGCTCATGCGCACCGCCTCCTTCGTCGGCACCATCACCTACGGCACCACCGCCGCCGCCGAACAGGCGGGCGCCCGGGTACGGAAGATCCACCGCACCCTCACGGCCACCGATCCGGCGACCGGCGAGAGATACGGCATCGACGAACCGGAGCTGCTGCTGTGGGTGCACTGTGCCGAGGTCGACTCCTACCTCCAGGTCCAGCGCCGCTCCGGCTTCCCCCTCACCGACGCCCAGGCCGACCGGTACGTCGACGAACACCGCGCCGGCGCCCGCCTCGTCGGTCTCGACCCGGCGCGGGTCCCGGCCTCGGCCGCGGCGCTCGCCGCCTACTTCGAGCGGGTGAAACCCGAACTCGCCGTGGGACCCGAGGCGGCCGACGTCGACGACTTCCTCCGCAACCCGCCCGTACACCCCCTGCTCCGCCCGGCGCGCGCCCTCCTGTGGCGGCGGGTCGCCGCACTCGCCTACCAGTCACTGCCCCCGTACGCCCACGCGTTGTACGGCAGACCGGCCCCGCCGCCGGCCATCGTGGACCGGCGGCTGCGCGCCACCGGGGCCGTCCTGCGCGCGATCCCGGACCGGCTGCGCTGGCAGCTGCCACCGGGGCACATCCTCAAGGCCATGGCCCGGCTCGGCCCCGGAAGCCGCCCCGCCGCGTACCGGCTCCGTCAGGAGGCCGCCATACTGGACGGGCCGGGGAGGGCGCAGCGGTAGCAGCAGGAGCGACGGGGGCGAGAAGCGGCAGATGGCGGACACCAGGCTGATCCAGAGCCGGTACCGGCTGCTCGATCTGATCGGGCGCGGCGGCATGGGCGAGGTGTGGCGGGCCCGCGACGAGTCGCTGGGCCGTCTGGTCGCCGTCAAATGCCTCAAACCCATGGGCCCCCAGCACGACCAGGCGTTCACCCGCGTCCTGCGCGAACGCTTCCGCCGCGAGGCCCGGGTCGCCGCCTCCCTCCAGCACCGGGGCGTCACCGTCGTCCACGACTTCGGCGAGCACGAAGGCGTCCTCTACCTCGTCATGGAGCTGCTGGACGGGCAGAACCTGAGCCAGCTCCTGGAGGAGAACCAGCAGCGGCCGCTCCCCGTCGACCATGTCGTCGACATCGCCGATCAGGTCGCGGACGCGCTCGGCTACACCCACCGGCAGGGCATCGTCCACCGCGATCTGAAGCCCGCCAACATCATGCGGCTGACCGACGGCACGGTGAAGATCTGCGACTTCGGCATAGCGCGACTCGGCCACGACATCAACGTCACCTCCCGCCTCACCACCACCGGCATCGCCATGGGCACCCCGCACTACATGTCGCCCGAGCAGATCGGCGGGAAGGAGGTCGACCACCGCAGCGACCTCTACTCGCTGGGCTGTGTGCTGTACGAGATCGCCACCGGCGTACCCCCGTTCGACCTGGAGGACCCCTGGTCCATCCTGGTCGGGCACCGCGATACCCGGCCCGAACCGCTGCGCACCCACCGCGCCGAACTCCCCGGCTTCTTCGAGCGCGTCGTCCTGGACCTGCTGGCCAAGACCCCCGACGAGCGGCCCGCCGACGCCGGCGACCTGCGCCGCCGCATCGTGCTCGGCCGCTCCGGCGAGCAGCAGGCGCTCGGGCCCTCCTCCTTGTCGGCGGCCCTCTTCGACACGCACCACGCGCCGGCCCCCGCCGTCCCGCGCACCGAGCCCGAACTGCCCGACTGGGCCCGCGACATGACCCCCGGGCCCAAGGCGACCGGCGCCCCCGGCCGGGACACCGGCCTCCCCGGCCCCGCCGCCGGACTGACCGGCCGGTGGACCACCGCCAGGAGCACCACGACGGCCGCGCCCCCCGGCGCCGACGGCTCCACCGGCGTTCCGCCGGCCGGGCCCGCCCCCACGCCCGAGCTGCTCGCCGCGCTCGCCGGCCGCCACAGCTCGGGTATCGACCTGGGGCGGCTGGGCCGCTGGGAGGAGGCGGGCGACGTCCACCGCGCGGTCGCCGCGCAGCGCGAGAGCGTCCTGGGCCCCGACCACCCGGACACCCTCGCCAGCCGGTACGAGGTCGGCTTCACCCTCAGCCGCACCGGCCGGGCCGCCGACGCGCTGCGCGAGTTCGGGCAGGTCGCCGCAGGCCGCGAACGCACCCTGGGCCCCGACCACCCGCAGACCCTCGCCGCCCGGCAGGAGACCGCCTACGTCCTCGGGCAGCTCGGCCGCCACTTCGAGGCCCATCAGGTGTACGCGGCGGTCCTGGCCGCCCGGACCCGCTCCATGGGCCCCGACCACCCGGACACCCTGCGCTGCCGCCACAACCTGGCGTTCAACCTCAGCCGCCTCGGACGCCCCGAGGAGTCGTGGCAGCTGGCCTGCCAGGTCGCCGACGACCGGGCCCGGCTGCTCGGCGCGACCCACCCCGACACGCTCGCCACCCGGTACGAGGTCGCCTACACCCTGGGCCGGCTGGGGCGCTGGGCGGAGGCGCTGGAGACCTACCAGGACGTGGCCCGGGTCCGCGCCGCCACCCTCGGTGCCGACCACCCCGACACCCTCGCCGCCCGCTACGAGGCGGGCATCGGTCTCGGCCGGCTCGGCCGCAGCGCGGAGGCGCTGGAGCTGTACCGGAGACTGGTCGCCGACTGTACGCGGGTGGGTGGCCCGTCCGACGCGGAGACACTGCGCGCCCGCCACGGTCTGGGCGTCAACCTGGGGCGGATGGGCCACTGGGAGGAGGCGCTCACCGAGGCGCGTGAGGTGTGCGCGCTCCGAGGCAGCACGCTGGGCCCCGATCACCCGGACACCGTGGTCAGCTGCCGCGAGGTCGCGGTGGCCCTCGGCTGGCTCGGCCGGTGGGCCGAAGCCCTCGCCGCGTACCGGCAGGTCGCCGAGGCGCGCGGCCGGGTCCTGGGCCCCGACCACCCGGACACCCTGGCCGCCCGCCACGACGAGGCGCACTGCCTGGACCGCCTCGGGCGCAAGGACGAGGCGGCCGAGCTGTACCGCACCCTCGCCGCACACCGTGCCCAGAACGCGATGCCGCCGCACTGAGCGGGGGCCCAGGGCCCCTTCGAACGGGCTATGGGCTGAGGGCGAAAGGCCACCGGACCTGCGGGCGAAAGCTCACAGGACCTGCGGGCGAAACGCGACCGGGCTAGCGGGCGGACGGGCCCCGGACCTGCTGGAACAGCCCCGCGACCGGTGGCCGGCCCGCGACCGGTGGCCGGGACACGGCCCGCGTGTTACGAAGGTTCATGCCCGCACCTGAGCCGTCCGCACACCGGTCGCCCGCCCCCCGGCCCCCCGCCCCCGCCCCGGGCCGCTACGACGCCGTGATCGTGGGCGGCGGCCACAACGGCCTGGTCGCCGCCGCCTACCTCGCCCGCGCCGGGCAGTCCGTCCTGGTCCTGGAACGCCTGGACACCACCGGGGGAGCGGCCGTCTCGACCCGCCCCTTCGCCGGGGTCGACGCCCGCCTCTCGCGCTACTCCTACCTGGTCTCCCTGCTGCCACGGAAGATCGTCCGTGACCTCGGCCTCGACTTCGCCGTACGCAGACGGACGGTCTCCTCCTACACCCCCGCCGTCCGCGACGGACGCCCCACCGGCCTCCTCGTCGGCGGCGACCGCACCCGGGAGTCGTTCGCCGCGCTGACCGGCGGAGAGCGGGAGTACGAGGCGTGGCGGAGCTTCTACGCCATGACGCGGCGCGTCGCCGAACGGGTCTTCCCCACCCTCACCGAACCGCTGCCCGCACGCGACGCGCTGCGGGCCCGGATCGACGACGCGGACGCCTGGCGGGCCCTGTTCGAGGAGCCGCTCGGGGTGGCCGTCG
>NZ_JBEYKR010000231.1:0-7272 GCF_040703535.1 Streptomyces sp. NPDC007346 | reverse complement strand
CAAGCCGCCGGAGCCGGCCTGTGCTGTGGCCGTGTGACCCATGGGCATGTACGTCCCTTCGATCGCGATACTGGACTTCCTGCCAGACCTGCCACACCGCGACCAGCGCCTCCGTCACGGCGGTGCGCGGCCTGCCCCGCTCGTCCGGGGCGAGCGGGGTGGCGTGCGTCTCCACCACGGACCCCGCGCCCTCGCCCTCGACGATGTGCATGACGACCGTACGGGGCTCGGGCGCCGTGAACCGCGCCCGGACCGGCACCACCAGCCTCCCGGCCACCTTGAAGGACACGTCGACGGTGAACCCGTCATCGTCCGCCGGACCACCCGACGCGGTGCCGGCGGGCGTTCCGGTCACCGTCAGGTCCACGAACGAGTACGGGTGGAACCACGCCCCGTGCCACGGATCGAGCCGGTTGGCCACCACGTCCTCCGGCTCGCAGCGGCCCACCCCCGTGTAGACCGCCTCCACCGCGTCCCGCACCCGGGGGCGGACCGGAACGTACGGCCGCTTCGAAGGCATCTCGCCGCCCATCCGGTCGAGCCGCACCCAGAGCAGGACCCCGTCGTCGAAGGCCGGAAAGGGCTCCCACCCGGCCAACGGCCCGCCGTCCAGGGCCAGTCCGTGCCAGTGGCAGACCAGCGTGCCGCAGCGGACGGGGCTGTCGCGCAGCGGCGCCCCCAGATGCGGGCACACCCCCGGGCCGGTGCGGAGCCTGCCCTCGCCGTCCCGCCACGCGACCACCTCGGTGGAGCCGACCGTGACCCCGAGGCTCCGCCCGGGAGGCAGGTCGCGCGAGGCGCCGATGACGTACCAGTTGCCGGACGGCCGGCTCCGCGCCCGCTCGAGGGCCTCGGCGATCAGCCCCGGTTTCGCCTCCCGCCACGTCGGCGCCTGCCGCTCCCACGGCACGGGCGCCCGCCGCAGCCGCAACGGAACACGTCCGCGCCGGGGGCGTCCTGCCGCCGGGCTCATACCGTCTCCTCCCGCACGGAGGCCGCCGCCCGGGGCCGGGAAGCGCGGGCTCCCGCGACCGGCCCCGCGCGGTGCCGACGCACCGTGCGTACGGCGACCGCCCGTACCAGCCCGTCCAGTGCCACGGCGGCCCGCCGCCGGCGCGGGACGACCGCCCGGCGGTGCAGGGCGGCGTACCCGTCGGCCTCGATCGCGTCGAGAATGCCGCTGTACAGCACGAACGCCGTACGGATGCAGGGCCGCGACACCGGGGCGAGCAGGGCGATCCCGGGCAAAGCGTCCCGGTAGACAGACCGGTTGTGGGCCGCGGCGGCCCGCAGGACCTCGGTGATCCGCGCGTCCCGCGCCCCCGTGCCGCGGCTCCACTCGAAACGCTCGCGGTCCACCCCGTGCGCGGCCAGCAACTCGGCCGGCAGATAGAGCCGGCCCCGGTCCAGGTCCTCGCCCACGTCCCGCAGGAAGTTGGTGAGCTGGAAGGCGACACCGAGCGCGGCCGCGTGCGGAGCGGCCTCCTCGCGCGGCCCCACCGTCCCGAGCACCGGCAGCATCTGGAGGCCGATCACCGCGGCCGAGCCGTGCATGTACCGGCCGAGATCCTCGTACGAGGCGTACCCGCCGACCGTCAGATCGCTGCGCATGGAGGACAGGAAGTCGGTGAAGTGCCGGTGGCCGATGGCGTACCGCCGCGCGGTGTCGGCGAGCGCGCGGATCACCGGCTCGGTGGCCCGGCCCCGCCGCAGCCCCTCCTCCAACTGGGCCTCCAGCGCGAGCAGGGCGCGGGCGCGCTCCCCGGCGGTGGCCGTGGAGTCCAGGTCGTCCACGATGTCGTCGGCCCGGCGGGCGAAGCCGTACAGGGCGTGCACGGCCGGGCGCCGGTCGACGGGAAGCAGCCGCGTGGCGAGGAAGTACGTCTTGCCGTGGCGCGCGTTGAGTGTGCGGCAGCGGGCGTACGCGGTGCGGAGCGCGGGGTCGTGGATGCCTGCGGCGTCGAGTTCACGGACGGTCATGCCAAGGTGCCTCTCCGGACGGGGCGGGGGACGGTACGCGGGCCGGTGATCCTCTCCGCCGCCAGCTTCCCGGAGATCAGGACGGTCGGCACGCCGACGCCGGGCGTGGTGCCGCACCCCGCGAGCACGGCGTTGACCGTGCCGCGCACCAGGTTGCGCGGGCGGAAGGGCCCGGTCTGGGGGAACGTGTGCGCCACGGAGAACGGGGTGCCCGCCGCGTGCCCCTGGGCGGTCCAGTCGACCGGTGTGACCAGCCCCTCCTCCTCGATCGCCGCGCCGAGTCCGGGCATCTCGCGGCGCTCCAGCTCGGCCAGGAGCTCGTCCCGGTAGCGGGGTCCCAGCTCCCGCCACTCGCGGACGCCCGGCCCGACCTCGGTGTTCGGGCAGGGCGCCAGCACGTAGTGGAGGTGCTTGCCCGGCGGGGCAAGGGAGGGGTCGGTCGCCGTGGGCCGGGTGATGAGGAGCGAGGGGTCCGACATCAGCTCCCCGGTGCGGGTGAGTTCGCGGAAGGTGCTCTTCCAGGCCGCGCCGAAGGAGATGGTGTGGTGGGCCAGATCCGGCCACGTGCGGTCCGTGCCCGCGTGCAGGATCACCGCGGACGGCGAGTGGCGCAGGGGGAGGGGCCGGCGGGGGCCGCGGCCGAGCAGCCGGTAGCTGACGGGGAGGTCGGGGGTGAGGACCACCGCGTCGCAGGGGATGCGCTCCTGGTCGGTGACGACGGCGGTGACGCGGTCACCCGAACGCTCCAGCCGGGTCACGGACCGCCCGTAGCGGAAGGCGGCGCCCGCCTCGGCGGCCGAGTCCGCCAGCGCGCGCGGCAGCGCGTGCATGCCGCCCTTGGGGAAGTACACCCCGGCCACCGTGTCCATGTAGGCGATGACGGCGTACGCGGCGAGCGCGCGGGCCGGCGGGACGCCCGCGTAGAGCGCCTGGAAGGAGAAGACCCTGCGCAGCCGTTCGTCCGAGACGAAGTGCCCGATCCGCGCGTCGAGCCGGCCGAAACCACCGAGGGCGGCGAGCCGGACGAGGTCGAGGTGGGCGAGCTGGAGCGGCGAGTCGAAGTTGGCGTCGATGAAACGGCGCATCTGCACCCGGTGGAGGCGCTCCAGCCAGCTCCGCAGCCGCCGGTAGCCGACCGCCTGCCGGGCGCCGGCGAACTGTTCGACCGCGGCCTCCATCGCGGCACCGTCGGTATGCACGTCCAGCTGGGTCCCGTCGGCGAACCTGGCCCGGTAGGCGGGGTCCAGCCGGATCAGCTCCAGCCGGTCGGCCAGCCGGTCCCCGACCGCGGCGAACGCCTCCTCCACCAGGTCCGGCATGGTCAGCACGGTCGGACCGGTGTCGATGCGGAAGCCGCCCGACTCCAGCAGCCCGGCCCGGCCGCCGGGCCCGGGATCCCGCTCGACCACCGTGACCCGGCGGCCCGCGCCGAGAAGATGGAGCGTGGCCGCCAGCCCCGACAGACCGGCACCGACCACCACCACATGGTCGGAGGGCCCCTTGACCGTGATCACCGGATACCTCCTTCTTCGTCCGTGGTCGGGCCCCGCACCGCCGCCGGAGCGTCGTGCCCGCGCGTGTCGTCGGGGGAGGCGGCCGGGTGCCCGCCGGGGCCCTCGGAGACCGCGCGCACCAGGCCGAGCAACTGCCGGCCGCCGTGCGCGTCCACGTCGACGGCCTCACCCAGACGGCGTACGGCGTGGTCACGGAGACGCTCCGCCTCCCGCTCCACCTGGGCGCGCGCCCCGCTCGCCTCGAAGACACCGCGTACGTCCGCGAGACCGTCCTCGGTGGCGTCGGCGCGGCCCACGGCACGGCCGAGGACGGCCAGCGCCTCTTCGTCTCCCGCGGCCTCGGCCCGCTCCCGGGCGACGGCGAGGAGATAGGTCGGCTTGCCCTCGCGGATGTCGTCGCCGGACGGCTTTCCGGTCACCCCCGGGTCCCCGAAGACCCCGAGCAGATCGTCCCTGAGCTGGAAGGCGATCCCCGCGCACCGCCCGGCCGAGCTCAGCGCGGCGGTGGTGCGCTCGTCGGCACCGGCCAGGGCGGCCCCGATCGCCAGGGGCCGCTCGACGGAGTACAGGGCGCTCTTGAGACAGGCGGTCCGTATGGCCCGCGCCGCCGAAGAGCCTCCGGTGGCCTGGCCGTGCAGATCCAGGTACTGGCCGGCGACCATCTCGGTCCGCATGGAGCGCCAGATCGCCCCGATCCGGTGGCGTACGGGGGCGGGCAGCGTCGTCTCCGCGACGGTGTCGTCGGCCCAGACCAGCGCGAGGTCCCCGGCCAGCACGGCGGCCGAGGTGCCGAACGCGGAGCCCCGCTCCGAGTCCGGGGGCAGGCCCGCGCGGGTGGCGAGGCCGATGTGCACGGCGGGCTTCCCCCGGCGCAGCCGCGAGCGGTCCATCACGTCGTCGTGGATCAGCGCGCAGGTCTGGACGAGCTCCAGCGCGACCCCCAGCCGCAGCGCGGCCGCCGTGGACGCCGGGTCCGCCGCACCACAGGCCCGCATCCCCCACCACAGGAGCCGGGGACGCATCCGCTTGCCGCCGTCCAGCGTGAAACCGGCGACCCGCCCGGCCAGCTCCCCGGAGAACGAGGCGTCGATCTTCGAGGCCTGGGCGACCCGCTCCGCGAGGACCGCCCGTGCGGTACGCAGGACGGCGCCGGCCACGTCCGCGTCGACGGCCTCCGCCTCCGCGGCCGACGGGCCGGAGCCCGCCGGGAGCGGGCAGGCGGCGAAGGAGTGTTCCACGGCCTGGATACGGGCCATCTCACGTCCTTCTGGTCAGGGAGGTGGCGAACCGTTCGCCACTCCTTCCGGACTCGTACCCCGTTTGGATACGATATGGCAGGACCGAGCGGGCGTACGGCCCACGCGGGGGAGGGGGCGGTGGTCGAAGACGATCACGACAGCGGCACGCGCCCGGCGCAGAAACACCCGGAGGGGCGTCCCGGGGGAGGACGGCCCGCCCGTTCGGCCTACGGAAGCGGGGGAGCCGGCCCACGGACCTCGGGCACGGACCCGGCGGCACGGGCGGTCACCCGCGGGCGAGCTGCGGCCGTCGCCCCGGAGGCGTTGACGAAGAGGGCGCGGTGGCGGCGGGCGGTGAGGACGGCGGGGGAGCCCGAGCGGACGGTACATGATGTGGGCCGCCGGGTCCCTGCTTGACCTTGACACCGTGACAGGGTCTTCACTGCATGCCCAGGAGGTGATCTCGATGACGGTCACGGGACAGGACACGAACGCGGGACGAGCGCTGCGGGGACTGGAGGACGGCCGTGCGTCCGTGCGGCTGAGGGCGGCCCTGGAGCTCGGCGCGGCACCCGACCCGCGCCACGTGGACCGGCTTGTCGAGCGGTCCGCGATCGAGCCCGAGTTCTTCGTCCGGGACATGCTGACCTGGGCGCTGACCCGTCACCCGGTCGCCCTGACGCTTCCCGCGCTGCTCCGCGAGGTGCGCTCGCGGCGTGCGCAGGCACGGAGCCAGGCGCTGCACACGCTGTCCAAGATCGGGGACCGGCAGGCGTGGCCGGCCATCACCCGGACGCTCCTGACCGACACCGACGACGAGGTGGCGCGCAGCGCCTGGCGGGCCGCGGTCGTGCTCGTGCCGGAGGGCGAGGAGCCGGCCCTGGCCGAGGTACTGGCGACACAGCTCGGGCGCGGCCGGCGGGAGACACAGCTGAGCCTCAGCCGGGCGCTCGTCGCGCTGGGCGAAGCGATCACCGGAGTTCTGCTCACCGCGACGACGGACCCAGACCCGCGCGTGTCCGCGCACGCACTCGCCACACAACGGCTGCTGCGCGACCCGGACGCCGGATTCACCTTCGCGATCGAGGAGGCGAAGCGCGTCGTGGCCCTCGGCGGGACCGGCGAGGAGGGACGATAGGGCGTGCTGATCGGTGAGGTGGCGCGACGGTCCGGGGTCAGCGCCCGCATGCTCCGGCACTACGAGTCGCTCGGCCTGGTGAGCCCCTCGGGCCGTACCGGCTCCGGCTACCGGGAGTATTCCGGGGAGGACATCCGGCGGATCTTCCACATCGAGAGCCTGCGGGCGCTGGGGCTGTCGCTGCGTGAGGTCAAACGCGCGCTCGACGACCGCGGCTTCACCCCCTCGGCCCTCGTCGACGACCTCATCCGCCGGACGCGCGAACGCATCGCCGCGGAGAGCGAACTGCTCACGCGGCTGCGCCGGATCCATGCCGCGGATCCCACCGACTGGCAGGACGCCCTCCAGGTCGTCACGCTCCTCCAGGCGCTGGGGTCCCAGAGCGCCGACGCACGCCAGCGCGCCGCCCTCTCCTCGGCCGACGAGGTTCCCGTACCGGTGGAGGCCCTGGTCGAAGCGGTGCTCGGCGAGAGCGATCCGTACGTCGCCGGGGCCCTGCGATGGGCGCTGGCACGGTCCGACGGCGCCCCGGCACCGCTGGCGGTGGGGATCGGCTCACCGGTGGCCGCGGTGCGGGAACGCGCCGTCCGGTCCCTCGCCGAGATGCCCGGCGGTGAGGCCGCCGGGCATCTGCGCGACGCCCTCACACACCCCGATGCCGTGGTCCGCGGCCACGCGGCTCTGGCGCTCGGGACACGGGGCGAGGCCGATGCCGTCCCGACCCTCGTCGACATGGTCGGGGAGGGAAGGAACGACACCGACGCGGCCGACGCGCTGAGCGTGCTGGCGAACGACACCGCGACGGCGGACCGGATCACGGCCCGGCTCGTCGAACGCCTCGCCCACGACACCACCGAAGCGCCCGCACGGGGGCGGCTGACCCAGGCACTGGCGGGCATCCCGGGGGAGCGGGCGTCCCGCGCCCTGGTGGAGCTGTCGCACGACGAGGAGCGTGCCGTCGCACTGACCGCCACCTATCTTCTTCGGCTGCGCGAGGAGCAGTGACGGCTCTCCCCGGGAGACCGCGTACGCGGACCGGGGCTACGGCCGGGGCTTGTCCGCGAAGACCCACCGGTTGCCCGCCAGCGCGTCGTTCGGCTCGGGCAACGGTCCGCGCCCGTGCCGGCGGGTGAACTCGAAGGGCGTGTGGACGGAGGCCGACCAGCCCTTGTCCCGCAGACCGCCCGCGGAGTCGGGACGCGGATCCCTGTCGAAGAGGTCCAGCAGGTCGATGCCGAGCTGGTGGTGCGTCGAGGTGTAGAGCGGGCTGTCGCGGTACTCCAGCAGGTCCTTGTCGAGCTTGACCTCGAAGGCCAGCGCGCTTCCCGCCGCGCTCAGCCGGTCCACCGTGTCGATGAGATAGGTCTCGGCGGCGGGCGGCAGATAGAACAGCAACCCCTCG
>NZ_JBEYKR010000230.1:0-7274 GCF_040703535.1 Streptomyces sp. NPDC007346 | reverse complement strand
CAGCCCCGCCCCCCGCCCCCCCCCCCTCCCCGCCGGGGGGGCGGCCCGCCCCCCCGGGGGCCCGGCGCGCCGCCGCCGGGCGCCCCCCCCCCCCCCCCCCCCGTCGCCGTACGCGCCCGGGGCGGAGGCGGGGCCTTGTGCGCATGGCCCCGTCCCGTGGGCCGGATACGGAGGGCCGACGCCGGCGCAGGCATGTGGTTCAATCCTCAATGTCGGTTGGCCGAAAATGATCGGTGCGCCAGTGCGGTCGGCCTTGGGCCGGCGGGGGCCGACCGAGTACCGCACCTTCCCGCGCTGCTGTTCAGGTGGCAGTTCCGCGGCCATCCCCGACCGTCTGCAAAGGACCCCAGCCTTGGAAGCCACCGTCTCCAATTTCCACTACGGGGCAGTGACCCCCGTCGCTGCCTTCCTGATGGCTTGCCTCGGCGCGGCACTGGGGCTGCGATGCACCACGCGCGCGATCCGGCGCGGGACGAACCGGGTCGGCTGGCTCGCCCTCGGCGCGGTGTCGATCGGCTGCGGTATCTGGACCATGCACTTCATCGCCATGGCCGGATTCACCATCGACGGCCTGTCCATGCAGTACGACTCCGCCACCACCGTCCTCAGCCTGGTGGTCGCGATAGCCGTGGTCGCCGTAGGGGTGTTCCTGGTCGGATTCCGTGGGACGGGGACGGCGGTACTGGCCACGGCCGGCGTCTTCACCGGACTGGGCGTCGCCGCGATGCACTACCTCGGCATGGCCGCCATGCACAGCCCCGGCGAGCTGCGGTACTCCTCCCTGACGGTGGCCCTCTCGATCCTCATCGCGGTGGTCGCCGCGACCGCGGCCCTGTGGGCGGCGGTCTCCGTGCACGGGCTCGGGGCGAGCCTCGGGGCCAGTCTGATCATGGGCGTGGCCGTCACCGGTATGCACTACACGGGCATGGCCGCGGTCGACATCCCCGTCGACCACCACGGAGCCGGCACCCAGTCGTCGGCCGGCATGATGTCGTTCCTGCTGGTCATGCTGGTCGGCCCGCTGGCCGCCCTCATCATGTCCGCCGTGATCGTCATGTTCGACGGTGACGCCATGCTGGGCGCCGACGAGCCGGGCCCGCGCTCCTCGGTCCCGGTGCCCGGCCGTGCCGTCGCGGGCCAGGGCGGGCCCGCCTCCCACCACCACCCGGGCACCTGACCGCCCCGGCGTCCCGCATCGCCCTCGTGCGGCGGCCGGCGCTCCCCGCTCAGACGAAGGCGCCGAAGCCGGTCACCGCGCGCCCGGTGATGAGCGTGTTGATCTCGCGGGTTCCCTCGTAGGAGTACAGGGCCTCCGCATCGGCGACGAACCGGCCGATGCTGTAGTCGAGCACGATGCCGTTCCCGCCGAGAAGTTCGCGGCCCCAGCCGACGACCTCCCGCATCCGGGTGGTGCAGTGGGCCTTCGCCATGGCCGAGTGCTCGTCGCGGAAGGTGCCCGCGTCCTCCAGCTGGGCGAGCCTGACGACCATGCCCAGACAGGACGTGGCATCGCTCAGCATCCGGACCAGGAGGTCCTGGACCAGCTGGAACCGGGCCACGGGGCCCCCAAACTGCTCACGCTCACGGGTGTAGTCCAGGGCGATGCGGTACGCCGCCAGCATCACGCCCACGGCTTCCCACGCCACACCGCTGCGGGTGTGGCGCAGGACGTCCGCGGTGTCCCGGAACCCGTGGGCCTCCTGGAGCCGGTTCTCCTCCGGAACCCGGCAGTCCTCCAGGACGATGTCGGCGTTCTCGACCGTCCGTAGCGCGATCTTGTTCTCGATGAGCCGGGCCGAGAAGCCGGGCGTCGAGCTCTCGACCACGAACCCCCGGACGCCGCCCGCCTCCCCTTCCTCCCTGGCCCAGACGACCACGAGGTCGGCGAAGGTGGCGTTGCCGATCCACCGCTTCTCGCCGTTCAGCACCCAGGTGTCGCCCTCCCGCCGGGCGGTGGTCCGCAGACCGGCCGCGACGTCCGATCCGCCCTGCGGCTCGGTCAGCGCGAACGCCCCGATCCGCTCCATCCGCCCCATGGCGGGCAGCCACCGCCGCCGCTGCTCCGCGGAGCCGCAGCGGGCGATGCTGCCCATGGCGAGCCCCGCGTGGACCCCGTAGAACGTGGCCATCGACGCGTCCACGCGCGCCATCTCCAGCGCGATGAACCCGCTGAGCAGACTGCTCGCCGTGGTGCTGCCGCACTCCTCGTACGGCAGGCCGGCGATGCCCAGCTCGCCGTACCGGGGGATCAGGTGGTGCGGGAACGACGCCTTCCCCCACCAGGTGTCCGCGTTCGGTGCCACCTCTTCGCGAAGGAAGGCGCGGACGCGGTGGAGCGTCTCGCGTTCCTCGTCGCCCAGCAGCTCCTCGAAGCGGTACATGTCCTCGTCCAGAATGCCGTCAGCCATCAGTCCGCCCTCACGCCGAATGATCAGGTAGCGCTCGTTCGCTGCCGGTCACCTACCCGATGATCCACAGGGGATACCAAACCGGTCACGCGCCAGGCCCGGACGGGCGGTCCTTCCCCGGCCCGCCTCCGGGCGCGGTCGCCCTGGGCCGGAGGATCTTGTCCACGGACTCCTCGCGCCACCGTCGCAGGAGCTCGTGGAAGGCGACCGCGCCGTGCGGGTAGGCGATGGGGCCGTTCGGCCGCCCTCGCCCCTCACGGTTGTAGTAGCCGGGAGTGCACTCGGCGTGGAACCACTCGTGGTCGGGGGCGCCCTCGGCGAGCACGGCGAGCCAGGCGTCCTCGTCCTCGAGGGACGGCTCGACGACGGCGCCCTGGGCCTCGGCGGCCGCGATCAGGGCGGCGGCGTGCTCCGCCTGCTCGTCGAGGATGTGGGTGTAGTTGACGCTGCTGGCGTTCTGGAGGGTCCCCATCTGGACCAGGTTCGGGAACCCGTTGCTGGTGAAGCCGTGCAGCGTACGCGGGCCCTGCCGGGCCCACCGGTCCAGCAGCCGCGTGCCGCCCCGGCCGTGGACGGGGAGCTTGCCGGAGAGGATGCCGGAGGTGCCCACGGAGAACCCCGTGGCGAAGATCAGGCAGTCGAGTTCGTACGTGGTGCCACCGACCACGACGCCGTGTGCGGTGACACGTTCGATGCCGTGGGTGTCCGCGGTGTCGACCAGGGTGACGTCGTGGCGGTTGAACGCCGGGTAGTACGTGTCCGAGAAGGTGGGGCGCTTGCAGGCGTACCGGTACCAGGGCTTGAGCTTCTCCGCTGTGCCGGGGTCGGTGACGGAGTGCTCGACGCGGGCGCGCAGCTCGTTCATCTTCGCGGCGTCGGCAGCCTCGTACGCGGTCTCGAAGGCCTTCCGGTCGCCCTGGCGGCGGAAGCTCGGCAGGAGCTTCTCCAGGAGAACCGCCGACCGGGTCCAGCTGTCCGCCACGAGATCGTGCTCGGCCGGCTCGCCGGAGACGATCCGCAGGTAGTTCTCGCGGCGTTCGCGTGCCCAGCCCTCCCGGTCGGCGGCGACGTCCCGGGCCGTGGTGCGGCGGTTGGCGCGTACGTCCACGGTGGAGGGGGTGCGCTGGAAGACGAAGACGTGTCCGGCGTCCCGGGCCAGCATCGGAATGACCTGGACCCCGGTGGCCCCGGTGCCGACGACGCCCACCCGCTTGCCCGCCAGGCCGGTCATGCCGCCCTCCGGGGTGCCGCCGGTGTAGGCGTAGTCCCACCGCGAGGTGTGGAACGTATGGCCCGTGAAGTCCTCGATACCGGGTATCCCGGGCAGCTTCGGCTCGGAGAGCGTGCCCGTGGCGGTGACCACGTACGTGGCCCGGAACGCGTCCCCGCGGTCGGTGGACACGACCCACGTCTCCGATGCCTCGTCCCAGGCCAGGGAGGTGACCCCGGTGGAGAAGAGGGCGTCCGGGCCGAGGGCGAACTTCCGCGCGATCCGCACCGCGTGGCGGCGGATCTCCTCACCGGGGGAGTATTTCCACTCCGGCACATATCCGGTCTCGTCGAGCATGGGCAGGTAGACGTGCGACTCGATGTCGCAGTGGATGCCCGGGTACCGGTTCCAGTACCAGGTGCCCCCGAAGCCGCCGCCCTTCTCGACGATCCGGACGCGTTCCACGCCCCGCTGCCGTAACCGGGCGCCCGCCAGGATGCCGCCGAACCCGCCGCCGATCACGGCGACATCGACCGTGTCCCGCAGTGGTTCACGTTCGGTGGGCCGGGTGTGGGGATCGGCGGCGTAGTAGCCGAACTCGGCGTCGGTGGAGCGGTACTGGCCGGCGCCGTCCGGCCGGACGCGCCGCTCACGTTCGCGGCGGTAGCGCCGTCTCAGCGCCTCCAGCCCCTCGGACGACGGGATGTGACGATCAGTCATGTGGCCTCCTCGATCCTGCCGTTGGAACCGTCCCGGGGTGAACGGTCATCGGCTACGGTAACAACAACCGGACAGTGGTGTCCGGTTGGAACGCGGGTACGGCACGGCGACCGGCCGAGACACGCGCCGGAGAGCCCGGCCGACGGCACCCGCGCACAGCGGACAGGAAGAGTGATCGTCCATGCGTCGACCCCCGCCCCGAACCCTCGCCGCCCTCGCCACGGCCGGCCTGCTGACCCTCGCCGGATGCGGTACGGAGACGGCCGGACCCGGCGGACCACCGGCCCCCGGCGACACGGCCAGGACCATCCGGGCGCAGAAGTTCATGCAGCTGACCCGGACCCACGAGGAGACCGGGATGACCCTGCTGGAGGGGCCGGTCTTCGACCAGGACGGCGCTCTGCTCGTCGTCGACGTCACCGCCCCCGAGGACAAGCCCAAGGTCATGCGCGTCGACGTGGGGAAGAGGACCGTCCGGCCGGTCCACACCGATGGCCGAGGGGCCTACACCTCGGCCCAGTTCAGCCCGTACGACGGACGGCTCTACCTCACCGACTACGCCCACGGCGAGGTCGTCAGCCTCGCACCCGACGGCAGCGATCCGCGCACCTTCTTCTCCGGCGAGGTCGACGGAGCACCGATGAACCCCGACGACATCGCCTTCGACGAGGCGGGCCACCTGTACGTCAGCGACTCACGCGGCCTGTCCGAGGGGACGGAGCACGGGCGGGTGGTGCGCATCGACCGCGACGGCGAGCGGGCCACCGTCCTGGCCGACGACCTGGCCGCGACGAACGGCATCTCGTTCGACGAGGCCTACCGCGGGCTGTGGATCAGCGAGCTGACGCAGAACCGGATCTCCTACCTGCGCCTGGGCGAAGGCGGCGAGGTGACGTCCCGGCACACCGCGATCCGCGTCGACGGGGGGATCGCCCAGACCGACTCCATCGCCGTGGACGCGGACGGCAACCTCTACCAGGGCCTCCACGGCCGCCCCGCGATCCTCGTGTACGACCGGCACGGTGAGCACCTGGCGACGGTCGAGGTCCCCGCCCGCGCCGGAGGGCTCGAATCGGCGACCAACGTGGCGATCACCCCCGGCGGAACCAAGGCGTACATGACCGTCAGCGGCCCCGGCGGGGGATACCGCTACACCTTCGACGCCCTGGGGAAGGGCACCCGCCAGTCCAACGGCGGCTGACGGCGCACCGGCCATCACCCGCCGAAAGGCCGCACCGGCCCCACCTCGACGCCGAGCAGGCGCCAGGCCGCCAGCGCCCGGCGCTCCCGTTCCTCGCGGGTGGGGCCGGTCACGGCGCCCGAGACCATGGCGATGGCGAGCATGAGGTCGTCCGACGCCCCCAGCCGATGGCCGTCACCCAGATGGACCCGCAGACTCCGCTCGACCCGCTCGGACAGGGCCGACGCGTGCGCGTGGACGTCGTCCGGCCGGCCGCCCGTCCGGTCGGGGTGCAGGAGGCCGATGAAGGCCGCCGACTCCGTCAGATGCCACGTCAGCACACCGAGAACACCGGCCAAGGTCGCGCCCGGGGCCGCGCCCGCCTGCTCGACCTCCCGGACGTTCTCCTCCAGGACGGCGTCGGCCACGGCGGCCCGGTCGGGGAAATGCCGGTACAGAACGCCCTGCCCCACCCCGGCCCGACGAGCGATCCCGGAGAGCGGCGCGTCCAGGCCCTGCTCCGCGTAGACCTCGCGTGCGGCGGCGATCAGGGCCGCCCGATTGCGTGCGGCGGCCTTCGGCCCGTCGTTCGCGGGCCGTCGCTCGTCGGGGGTGGGGTGCTGCGTCACGCCGGAAGGGTACCGGCCGGCCGGGCCGGCCCTCGATCGCTCCCCGGCATCGCCGACGGGCGACGGCCCCTGCTACCGGGGCCGCTGAACGAAGAACTCGTTGCCGTCCGGGTCGGCGAGCACCACGTGTCCGTCCTCCGGGAGCTGCCCCACGTCGATGTGGCGCCCGCCGTGCTCCAGCGCCCTGGCGACCGTCTGCCGCTGGTCCGCCGGGGAGGTGCTCGTCAGGTCGAAGTGCGCCCGGTTCCGGCCGGTCTTCGGCACCTGGCCCGGCAGGAAACGGAGCCGGAACCCGGCGCCGTCGGGGGGCAGCAGCGCGACGCCCTCCTCCGGTCCTCCGGCCGGCTCCCAGCCCAGGACCCCGGACCAGAAGGAGGCCGGCTCCGACGGGCGGGCCGCCCGGTAGCAGATCGCGAACAGCTGACTGGTCATACCCCGTGCATCTCCGATCCACCGACGGCCGGCCCCTTGCCACGCGACGCGCAGCCTAAGGGTTGCCGTACGGTGCCGCACCCGCGTTTCCGCCACAGGAGAGCCTCTCCGGGGCGTCGACGCGCACGGGGGCAGGAACCGCCGTGCGTTCAGAGCGTCCGGGCTCCGGCCAGCAGGAGCTCGGGCGGGGCGGTCAGTTCGCGGCCGAGAAGGGTGCGCAGCGCCCCGTACCCGCCGGCGTCCCCGGCGAGGACACCGCCGAGCAGGGTCCGGCCGTCCGGGGCCAGGACCAGCTTGCCGTACGTGCCGGCGGCGCGGTCCTCCCGGACGAACTCCATGGCCCCCTCGGTCCGGGCGTGGACGTCCCCGAATCCGGCCACGTCCACGCCCAGCAGCTTGAGCTTCGCCGACATGTCCGCCCCGGGGAAGACGGCGGACGGGGAGCCCAGCAGCTGGCCCGCCACCGTCTCGGCCATGCGGTAGCCCGGTGCGGCCAGTCCGTAGCACCGGCCCAGCACCGCCGCGCACTCCCCGACGGCCCACACCCGCTCGTCGGCCGTACGGCACCGCTCGTCCACCAGGAACCCGCCGCGCGCGGCCCGTTCGAGCCCGGCGGGCTCGGCCAGCTCGTCGCGGGGGCGCACCCCGGCGGCGAACACCACAGCGGAGGCGGGCAGTTCGGTGCCGTCCGACAG
>NZ_JBEYKR010000229.1:0-7381 GCF_040703535.1 Streptomyces sp. NPDC007346 | reverse complement strand
TCTTTCCAGGCCCGCAACCCTGCAAAAACAGCACTGGGCGTAGGGTTTATGCGGCCCACCCGTTCGTCTATTTTTTGTTTAACGGATGTTTCTGCGCTGACGTCTCCACGGCGTTCGGCACTCGCCGACCAGGTGATCGCGCAGCTGCGCAACCAGATCACCTCGGGCGAGTGGCCGGTCGGCTCGCGGATTCCGACCGAGCCGGAGCTGGTCGAGCAGCTCGGCGTGGCCCGTAACACCGTGCGCGAGGCGGTGCGGGCCCTGGCGCACAACGGTCTGCTGGACATCCGGCAGGGCTCGGGCACCTATGTGATCGCCACGAGCGAGCTGGCCGGGGTGATGCACCGCCGCTTCGCCGCCGCCGACCCGCGCCACATCGCGGAGCTGCGCTCGACGCTGGAGTCGTCGGCCGCCCGGCTGGCCGCCGTACGGCGCACCGAGCGCGATCTGCGGCAGCTCGACACCCTGATGGCGCGCCGGGAGGAGGCCTGGGCCTCGGGCGACGCGGAGGCGTTCGTCGCGGCCGACGCGACCCTGCACCTGGCGGTGGTCGCCGCCTCGCACAACGACGTCCTGACCGAGCTCTACGCCGACCTCGGAGATCTGCTGCGTGATTATCTGCGCGGTGACGTGGGTCCCGAGCTGCGCCCCGAGAACCATGTGGATCACGCGCGACTGGTCGAGGCGATCCGGGCCGGGGACGCGGAGACGGCGGCGGCCGAGGCGGCGAGCCACGCGCTGAACTGCCTGGCCGACCGGGTGTAGCACCGGTCCGGGGCGCCTTCAGAGGGGCGCGGGACGGTGGCTGACCCAGGCGTCCGCGATCTCCTTCCAGCAGCGGTCCTCCAGCCGCACGGTCCGCCCCGGCGCCACCTCGACCGCCGTGCCGTCCGCGTCGACGTCCCACCAGCGGGCGCACTCGGTGTGGAGCCGGACCAGGTCGGTGGAGGGGTAGGGGTTGTGGCAGTACGCGACGACCCGGGAGCCCTCGATGGTGGTGCGGCACTCGGAGCCGGCCGGTTCGGGCTCGGGGGGCGCCGCTCCCGTACCGGAGTCGGCCCCCCTGGCCACGTGGAACCCCAGAGGTACGGCGAGTGCGGCGACGGCCAAGGAGGCGGCCAGCAGGAGACGGGGCCGGGGCCGGCGACGCGTGGGGCGCACAGCGATCTCCCTCCCGCAGCCTGACCAGAAGTCCGGTTCCTCCACATTCTGCGGTGGATCGGCCGACTTTTCGACCTGAGCAGCGGCGGGTGGTGGCGGGTGGCCGCCGACCGCGAACGGCTCCGGCCGCGTACCGCCTCCGTACGACAGGCACGGAGAGGTACGCGGCCGGAGCCGTTCAGCTGGGGTGGAGCGCGGTCAGGCGCCCATCATGTGCACGCCGCTGTCGACGTGGATGATCTCGCCCGTCGTCCTCGGGAAGAAGTCGGAGAGCAGGGCCACGACGCCGCGGCCGGCCGGCTCCGGGTCGGACATGTCCCAGGCGAGCGGGGCACGGTGGTTCCAGACGTCGGCCAGCTCCGAGAAGCCCGGGATGGACTTGGCGGCCATGGAGCCGATCGGGCCGGCGGAGATCAGGTTGCAGCGCAGCCCGTCCTTGCCCAGGTCACGGGCGAGGTAGCGGGAGGTGGCCTCCAGCGCGGCCTTGGCCGGGCCCATCCAGTCGTACTGCGGCCAGGCGAACTGGGCGTCGAAGGTGAGGCCGACGATCGAGCCGCCCTCGCTCATCAGCGGCTTGCAGGCCATGGCCAGCGACTTCAGCGAGAACGCCGAGACGTGCATCGCGGTGGCGACGGACTCGAACGGCGTGTTGAGGAAGTTGCCGCCGAGCGCGTCCTGCGGCGCGAAGCCGATGGAGTGGACGACGCCGTCCAGCGAGCCGAGCTCCTCGCGCACCAGGCCGGCCAGCCGGTCCAGGTGCTCCTGGTCGGTCACGTCCAGTTCGATGACCTTGGCCGGCTTCGGCAGCTTCCTGGCGATGCGCTCGGTCAGGGTGGGGCGGGGGAAGGCCGTGAGGATGACCTCGGCTCCCTGCTCCTGGGCCACCTTCGCGGTGTGGAACGCGATGGACGACTCCATCAGCACCCCGGTGATGAGGATGCGCTTGCCGTCGAGAATTCCGCTCATGGTGATCAGTGACCCATGCCCAATCCGCCGTCAACGGGGATGACGGCTCCAGTGATGTACGACGCGTCGTCGGAGGCGAGGAAGCGCACCGCGGCGGCGATCTCCTCGGGCTTCGCGTAACGGCCCAGCGGCACCTGGGACACGATGCCCTTGCGCTGCTCCTCGGTGAGCACCTGGGTCATGTCGGTGTCGACAAAACCGGGGGCGACGACGTTGAAGGTGATGTTCCGCGAGCCGAGCTCACGGGCCAGCGACCGGGCGAACCCGACGAGTCCGGCCTTGGAGGCGGCGTAGTTCGCCTGGCCCGCCGAGCCGAGGAGGCCGACGACGGAGGAGATCAGGACGACGCGGCCCTTCTTGGCGCGCAGCATGGCGCGGTTGGCGCGCTTGACGACCCGGAAGGTGCCGGTGAGGTTGGTGTCGACGACGGACGTGAAGTCCTCCTCGGACATCCGCATCAGCAACTGGTCCTTGGTGATACCGGCGTTGGCGACCAGCACCTCCACGGGACCGTGCTTCTCCTCGATCTCCTTGTAGGCCTGCTCCACCTGCTCCGCGTCGGTGATGTCGCAGCGGACCGCGAGGACGCCCGCCTCGGTGAGGGCCTGGGGCGGCTCGCCGGAGCGGTAGGTGATCGCTACCTGGTCGCCGTTGTCGGCGAAGGCGCGGGCGATGGCGAGGCCGATGCCCCGGTTTCCTCCGGTGACGAGAACCGAGCGGCTCAACGGATCACCCTTTCCTTGGCGGTGTGGTGCGCAGTCCATAGCGGTCTGGTACATCGAAAACCTATCGGTACCGTGCGCCGATCGAGGAATCGGGCCCTGACAGTGGCTTGTCCGGGGTGCTGTGGGGTTCCTACAGTTCGCACGGTTGCATGCCTGGCACACATGTCCGCGATATCCCCGGCTGTCCCCACCTTCCGCGTGGTTCACTGCCGTCGTGTATCGAGAAGGGAATTCCCTGTGCCCCACGAGGTAGATCAGTCATTCCTGTCCCTCCCGTTGCGCGCGCTGGCCGACGCGGCGCTCGCGCGGGCGAGGGCGCTCGGCGCCGCGCACGCCGACTTCCGGCTGGAGCGGGTGCGCAGCGCCTCCTGGCGGCTGCGGGACGCTCGCCCGGCCGGGGCTTCGGACAGTACGGACCTGGGGTTCGCGGTGCGGGTGGTGCACGGCGGGGCCTGGGGGTTCGCCTCGGGCGTCGACCTGACGATGGACGCGGCGGCGAAGGTGGCCTCGCAGGCCGTGGCGATGGCCAAGCTGTCGGCCAAGGTCATCGCGGCCGCCGGGTCCGACGAGCGCGTCGAACTGGCGGACGAGCCGGTGCACGGCGAGCGGACCTGGGTCTCGGCGTACGACGTCGACCCGTTCTCCGTACCGGACGAGGAGAAGGCGGCGCTGCTCGCCGAGTGGAGCGGGCGGTTGCTGGGTGCGGAGGGGGTGGCGCACGTGGACGCCTCCCTGACGACCGTCCACGAGAACAAGTTCTACGCGGACACGGCCGGGACCGTCACCACGCAGCAGCGGGTGCGCATCCAGCCGCAGTTCACGGCCGTGGCGGTGGACTCCACGACCGGTGAGTTCGACTCGATGCGGACGATCGCACCGCCGGCCGGGCGCGGCTGGGAGTACCTGACCGGGACCGGCTGGGACTGGGACGCCGAGCTGGAGCAGATCCCGGGGCTGCTGGCGGAGAAGATGCGGGCCCCGAGCGTCGAGGCGGGGACGTACGACCTGGTGGTCGACCCGTCGAACCTCTGGCTGACCATCCACGAGTCGATCGGCCACGCCACCGAGCTGGACCGGGCGCTGGGGTACGAGGCGGCGTACGCCGGGACCTCGTTCGCCACCTTCGACCAGCTGGGCAAACTGACGTACGGCTCCCCCGTCATGAACGTGACCGGTGACCGCACCGCCGAGCACGGGCTCGCGACCATCGGGTACGACGACGAGGGCGTCGAGGCGCAGTCCTGGGACCTGGTCAAGGACGGCACCCTGGTCGGCTACCAGCTGGACCGCCGGATCGCGAAGCTCACGGGGCTCGGCCGCTCCAACGGCTGCGCGTTCGCGGACTCGCCGGGCCACGTCCCCGTACAGCGCATGGCCAACGTGTCGTTGCGGCCGGACCCGGGAGGGCTGTCGACGGAGGACCTGATCGGCGGGGTCGAGCGCGGGATCTACGTCGTCGGCGACCGGTCCTGGTCGATCGACATGCAGCGCTACAACTTCCAGTTCACCGGGCAGCGGTTCTTCCGCATCGAGAACGGCAAGCTCGCCGGGCAGCTGCGCGATGTGGCGTACCAGGCGACGACGACGGACTTCTGGGGCTCGATGGAGAAGGTCGGCGGCCCGCAGACGTATGTGCTCGGCGGCGCGTTCAACTGCGGCAAGGCCCAGCCGGGCCAGATCGCGGCGGTCTCCCACGGCTGCCCCTCCGCCCTCTTCCGAGGCGTGAACATCCTCAACACGACGCAGGAGGCCGGACGATGAGCCGCGTCAGCAAGCCGTACGAGATCGTCGAGCGGGCCCTGGAGCTGTCCACGACGGACGGCCTGGTGGTCATCGCCGACGAGCACTCCTCCGCCAATCTGCGCTGGGCGGGCAACGCGCTCACCACCAACGGGGTGACCCGGGGGCGGACCCTCACCGTCATCGCGACCGTGGACGGGGCCCAGGGCACGGCGTCCGGCGTGGTGTCCCGGTCCGCCGTGACCACCGCGGACCTGGAGCCGCTGGTGCGGGCCGCCGAGGCCGCCGCCCGGGGCGCGGGTCCCGCCGAGGACGCGCAGCCGCTGGTGGGCGATGTGCCCGCGTCCCCCGACTTCACGGACGCGCCGGCCGAGACCGGCTCGGAGGTCTTCGCCGACTTCGCCCCGGCGCTCGGTGACTCCTTCGCCCGCGCCCGCTCCGGCGGCCGGGAGCTGTACGGGTTCGCCAGCCACGAGCTGACCTCCACCTACCTGGGTACGTCGACGGGGCTGCGGCTGCGCCACGACCAGCCGACCGGGACGCTGGAGCTGAACGCCAAGTCGCCGGACCGGACCCGCTCGGCGTGGGCGGGCCGGGCGACCCGGGACTTCAAGGACGTCGACCCGGCGGCCCTGGACGCGGAGCTGGCCCAGCGGCTGCGGTGGGCGGAGCGCCGGATCGAGCTGCCCGCCGGGCGGTACGAGACGCTGCTGCCGCCGACCGCCGTCGCGGACCTGCTGATCTACCAGCTCTGGTCGTCCACCGCGCGGGACGCCGTGGAGGGGCGGACGGTCTTCTCCGAGCCGGGCGGCGGTACGCGGCTGGGCGAGACGCTCTCCCCGCTGCCGCTGACCCTGCGCAGCGACCCGCACGCGCCGGGGCTGGAGTCGGCGCCCTTCGTGATCGCCCACTCCTCCGGGGAGAACGGTTCCGTCTTCGACAACGGGCTGCCGCTCGCGCCGACGGACTGGGTGCGGGAGGGGAAGCTGGAGCGGCTGACGACGACCCGGCACACGGCCGCCCTCACCGGGCTGCCGGTGGCCCCGGCCATCGACAACCTGGTGCTGGACGGGGGCGGCGAGCGGTCGCTGGAGGAGATGGTGGCCGCGACGCGTGGGCGGGCGCTCCTGCTCACCTGCCTGTGGTACATCCGCGAGGTGGACCCGGCGACGCTGCTGCTGACCGGGCTGACCCGGGACGGTGTCTATCTGGTGGAGGACGGCGAGGTGGTCGGCGAGGTGAACAACTTCCGGTTCAACGAGTCGCCGGTGGACCTGCTGTCGAGGGCGTCGGAGGCGGGGCGTACGGAGAAGACGCTGCCGCGCGAGTGGGGCGACTGGTTCACCCGGGCCGCGATGCCCGCGCTGCGCATCCCGGACTTCAACATGAGCTCGGTCAGCCAGGGGGTGTGACCCGCCTAGACTGACACACAGATCTGTACCAGCCATTCAGTCATAAGGAGCACCGGAACCGTGACGGACATCGTCGACGAGCTGAAGTGGCGCGGGCTGTTCGCCCAGTCCACTGACGAGGACGCATTGCGCAAGGCTCTCGCGGACGGTCCCGTCACCTTCTATTGCGGCTTCGACCCGACCGCGGCGAGCCTGCACGTGGGCCACCTCGTGCAGGTCCTCACCGTGCGCCGGCTCCAGCTGGCGGGGCACCGTCCGCTCGCCCTGGTCGGCGGGGCCACCGGTCAGATCGGTGACCCGCGCCCGACCGCCGAGCGCACGCTGAACGACCCGGAGACCGTCGCGGCCTGGGTGCAAAGGCTGCGGGAGCAGATCGAGCCCTTCCTCACCTTCGAGGGTCCGAACGCGGCGACGATGGTCAACAACCTGGACTGGACCGCGGGGATGTCCGCGATCGAGTTCCTGCGGGACATCGGCAAGCACTTCCGGGTCAACAAGATGCTCACCAAGGACTCGGTGGCCCGCCGGCTGGAGTCGCAGGAGGGCATCAGCTACACCGAGTTCAGCTACCAGCTGCTCCAGGGGATGGACTTCCTGGAGCTGTACCGCCGCTACGGCTGCGTCCTCCAGCAGGGCGGCAGCGACCAGTGGGGCAACCTCACCGCGGGCATCGACCTGATCCACCGGCTGGAGCCGGGCGCCACCGTGCACGCGCTGGCGACGCCGCTGATGGTGAAGGCGGACGGGACCAAGTTCGGCAAGTCCGAGAGCGGTGCCGTCTGGCTCGACCCGGAGATGACCACGCCGTACGCGTTCTACCAGTTCTGGCTGAACGTGGACGACCGGGACATCTCCCGGTACCTGCGCATCCTCAGCTTCAAGAGCCGTGAGGAGCTGGAGGAGCTGGAGAAGCTGACCGAGGAGCGGCCGCAGGCCCGTTCCGCGCAGCGGGCGCTGGCCGAGGAGCTGACCACGCTGGTGCACGGCGGGGCGCAGTGCGCGGCGGTCATCGCCGCGTCGAAGGCGCTGTTCGGCCAGGGCGACCTGGCGGAGCTGGACGAGGCGACGCTGACCGCGGCCCTCTCCGAGGTGCCGCACGTCCGGGTCGCCGAGCTGGGGCCGCTGGTGGACCTCCTGGTGGAGGTCGGGCTGGCGCCGAGCAAGTCGGGGGCGCGGCGGACGGTCAAGGAGGGCGGCGCGTACGTGAACAACGTGAAGGTCGCCGACGGCGAGGTCGCGTCGGCCGCCGAGGAACTGCTGCACGGGCGCTGGCTGGTGCTGCGCCGGGGCAAGAAGAACCTGGCGGCCGTGGAGGTCGTCCCGGCCGGCTGACGCCGTACCGCAGCACAGCGCCGCGGCCGGACACGCTTTTCTCGC